>CAZTPE010000401.1:0-2192 GCA_964614545.1 uncultured Ectothiorhodospiraceae bacterium | reverse complement strand
GGCGCGGATGATCTCGCTCATGTAAGCGCCGGCATTCAGCCCAAGGGCGATGATACCGCCTTCCAACTCGTCAAGACGACGGCCAAGCAGGGGCAAGGCTGGCAGGGTGAAATAGATCAGGTATATCTGGATCAACAGCGGGGTAGAGCGTATCGCCTGGACATATGCCGCGGCGGGGCGCCACAACAGTGGATTGGCGGACATGCGCATCAGTGCCACCACAGTGCCGACACTCAGCGCAATCGCCAAAGAGATTATCGAAATCCAGATAGTCCAACCCAGGCCACGGGAAAATTCAGGCAGGTATTGGGCCACGACCCGGTAGTTGTAAAAGTCGAGTATCCAGTCCACCTGTCTCTCCCGGTGTCAGCCCGTCCGTCTGAAAAAGAGGCCCGCCCATTCACTGGCCGGGCCTCAATCGTATCCTTCGAGGTTCAGAACCCCGGATCAGTTATCGGCTTTCCATTCAGGACCACGCATCCAGTAATCCGCCAGTTGGTCAAGACGGCCATCATTGCGGATCAACATGAAATAATTGTCCATCCAGCGCAGCAGGTGGTGCTCGTCGGACCGGGTGGCAAAGCTCAGCGGCCAGCGCTTTGGCGCCCCATCAAGAATTTTGAATTCGGTGTATTCAATCATATACCCGGCAGCCGAGGCAAAATCGTTGATCCCCGCATCCACACGGTCTGCCGATACCGCTTGGGCCACCGCCGCCCCGCCGCCCGCAAATTCCTTGAGCTCGGTATCAGGGCACAGTTTTTTCAGCAGGCCAACATTGCTACTGCCCTGAACCACACCGATCGACGCGCCCGCGACACAAGCGTCCTGCCATTTGACAAAGGGCTGACTCGCTTTGGAATACAGCACCACATCGCTGTAAAGATATGGTTCAGTAAAGCTCAGAACCAGTGTCCGCTTGGCGTTTGGTGTCATGTCGGCAGCCAAAAAGTCGGCCTTGCCGGAGCTCACCGCCGGGATCAGACCTTTCCAGTCGTAATCCAGCAGAACCAGCTCAACACCCATGTCCTCTGCCATCATCTTGACAACCTCGATGGCAAACCCGGTCCGCTCTCCGTCTTTGTTGACAAAGCTTACTGGCGGGCCTTGGGTCTGCACGGCCACCCGCAGTTCGCCGCGTTTGACAATCTCGTTCACAACATCTGCTGACGCGGTTTGAGCCATGACACCAAGCCCAAGAGCAGCGAGCCCCGTGGCCATAATTCTGGTGATTCCCTTCATTTCTTCTCTCCCTTTTAGGTCGCTAGTTAAGTCGCTAAATCCCACAGGCACTGGACGTTAGGAAGCCACGACTATTGTGAGCCTCTGCACCTTACAATCTTGGTATATACAAAATTATTTGCTTGGTCTATACCAAACCTTCTTTCATTAAATTATCTGGCTGAGAAACAGCTTTGTTCGATCATGTTGCGGGTTGTCGAAAACTTCGGCTGGCGTTCCTTGTTCAACTATTGCCCCCTCATCCATGAACACGACCCTGTCGCCAGCTTCGCGCGCGAAGCCCATTTCATGGGTCACCACAACCATTGTGGTGCCATCCGCCGCCAGTTCCTTCATCAGGTCCAGAACCCCGCCAACGGTTTCCGGATCAAGCGCCGATGTCGCCTCATCAAACAGCATGACCTTGGGCGTCATAGCCAGCGAGCGGGCGATGGCCACCCGCTGCTGCTGCCCGCCCGAAAGCTCGCTTGGATAACTGTCGCCTTTGTCGCCGATCCCAACGCGGACCAGTAATTTATTGCCAATTTTCTCGGCTTCGGCTTTGGACCGTTTCAGCACGACTATTTGCGGCATGGTGATGTTATCCAAGGCGGTTTTGTGCTCGAACAGATTGAAATGCTGAAACACCATCCCCACCTCCTGACGTAGTTTGTTCAGGTCGGTTTTTGACGAAGCCAGCTCGACACCATCAATGGTGATAGAGCCTTCGTCGATCGCCTCCAGCCCGTTCAGGGTGCGCAGAAATGTGCTTTTTCCAGACCCGCTAGGGCCGATCAGCACCAGAACCTCGCCCTTGTCCACATGGTTAGACACATGCTGAAGCGCCTTGACCGGAGGTCGACCCTTGACGTGAAACGTCTTGCTGATGTCCGTGATCTGAACAATGGGTGTGGGCGCGTTCATTTGGTTAACCTTGTGATAATAGGATGTTACTTTTGATCTTTCGTATA
>CAZTPE010000400.1:0-2206 GCA_964614545.1 uncultured Ectothiorhodospiraceae bacterium | reverse complement strand
TCGACCACGGCCAGCATGTCGGCACCGGCCTCGATGAGTGGGGCGGCATTGTCCACGGTGATGCCACCGATGGCGACTACGGGGATGTCTAATTCTTGTTTAGCTTGATGCAGTAGGTCGGGGCTGGCAGGTACGGCATCGGGCTTGGTTTTTGACGGGTAGAAGCGGCCGAAGGCGACATAGTCGGCACCGCTTGCTGCGGCCTGTTGGGCCAGCTCGAAGCGGTTGTAGCAGGAGATACCGATGATGGCCTGCGGGCCGAGTTGGGCGCGGGCTTCACGGAGTTCGGTGTCGTGCTGACCGATGTGTACGCCGTCGGCGTTACAGGTTGTAGCCAAGGCTACGTCGTCGTTGATAATGAGCAAAGCGTGGTGCTGGTGCGTGAGTTCGCGCAGGGCCTGCGCCGTCCGCAGGCGGCGTGGGTGATCGCAGGATTTATCGCGGAACTGGATGATGGCCGCACCACCGCGCAGGGCCTGTTCGACGGCGCGAGCGATAGTCTCCGGGGTGGTTTCACGGGCGTCGGTGATGGCGTAGAGGCCACGCAGGCGGGTGCGTCGTTGGCGGTCAGTCATCGTCGTCGTGGGCCCAGAAGAAGCGATCGGGGATGGCCTGTCCCATGCCGGGACGGTAGCCGTGCTTGAGGGCTTCCCAAGTATATTCCTGCGCTTCGTGGATGGCGGTGACGGGTTCCATGCCCTGCGCCAGCAAGGCGGTGATGGCGGCGGCGAGGGTGCAGCCTGATCCGTGGTAGCTGTGCGGCAGGCGTTCCCAGGTGTAGGTTTCAATCACTCTGTGTCCGCTATAGAGGCTGTTGACCACGTTGGGGGTAGCCTCGTGAGTGCCGGTGATGAGTACGTATTCACTCCCCATATCCAGCAGCTCCATGGCACAGGCGTCGAGGGTGTCAGCCTCGGGGGCGAAGAGGCGTGCCTCGTTGCTGTTGGGGGTGAGCACGGTGGTGAGGGGGAACAGCAGGCTGGCCATGGCATTGAGCATCTCGTCGTCGGCGAGGTCGCCACCGCCGCCGGCGCTCACCAGTGGATCGAGCACCACTGGCAGGCTGGGGTAGTCCATGAGGATGGTGTGGATGGCCTCGACGTTTTCCACGCTACCGATCATGCCGATCTTGATGGCGGCGACCGGCATGTCTTCCAGTATTGCGCGCGCCTGTTCCACCAGCAGTGGGGTGCCCACGGCCTCGTAGCGCAGCAGGGTCTGTGTGTCCTGCACGGTGATGGCGGTGACCACCGGCGTGCTGTGTACACCCATACTGGCGAGGGTTTCGATGTCGGCCTGGAGACCGGCGCCGCCGCTGGGGTCCATGCCGGCGAAGGACATGGCAATGGGTAGGTTGGGGTTGTCGCTCATGGTGTCGGACTCCGTTTTTCGATACACCGATCCTAACATCGGCGCGGTGTGTCATGCGGTAATCTGCAAGCGCCGGGGATGTCGTCTACACTTTTTCTTGTACGGAAGGTGTGATGGAGGCCGGTGGTGGAAGCAATCCCTTCGCAGTGTGGGCAGATGGCGCGAGTCGCTGAGGAATATTGTCGCCTGATTGATGATTTCGAGCCGGACAGCCTGGATCGGGCATGGTGGCTGCAGCTTGAAAAGGTGTTGCCGCGGTTGCATGTGGCGGTGATTGCTCTGTCCGGGCCGCACGATGGCTACGCGGCCTATTCCCTGCCCGATGATGAACAGCGCTTCGAACTCTACATGCGTTTGCATGACAGACTGCACGCCAACCCCCTGTTATGGTCTTCATGTAGTGAATACCGACTGTTGGCTCGCCTTTGTGACCGCCTGGCCGATGACCTCACGGACATGTATTTCGATCTGCGGCGGGGCCTGAATCTGTTCGAGGCCTATCCCTCCGACCCCGGCCGGGCGGTGGGCGACTGGCAGAATAGTTTCTACCTGCACTGGGCCCAGCACCTGCTGGATGCCGAGCGTTGGTTGCACACGGTGGATACCGCTGAGCGTGGGACGGTGGGACGGCCGTGGCAGACGATGGTGGTGTGAGAGGAGGCCGCAGGCTTCAGGCTGGAGGGGTGGCTGGACGGACTCCGAGGTGGTGCCAGACTCTTGAAGTCTCCAGTCTCCAGTCTCCAGTCTCCAGTCTCCAGTCTCCAGTCTCCAGTCTCCAGCCTCCAGCCTCTCAAGGCCGGATGTACACCAGCAGCACGATGCCGATCAGCGCCAG
>CAZTPE010000399.1:0-2223 GCA_964614545.1 uncultured Ectothiorhodospiraceae bacterium | reverse complement strand
ACATCACCCTCGACTGGTACCCGGTGGGCACCGGCCCCTACATGCTCACCATCAATAACCCCAATCGGCAGATGGTGATGGAACGCAATCCTAATTTTCATGGCGAGACCTACCCCGGCGAGGGTGAGCCGGGCGACCGCGAGGCCGGCCTGCTGACCGATACCGGCAAGCCTCTGCCTTTCATCGACAAGGTCGTCTACAGCCTGGAAAAGGAGAGTATCCCGGCCTGGAACAAGTTCCTGCAAGGCTACTACGATGCCTCCGGCATCGCCTCCGACAGCTTCGATCAGGCCATCCAGGTCTCCAGCCAGGGCGAGGCGGCGCTCACCGACGATATGCGTGAAAAAGGCATCCGCCTGGTCACCGGCGTGGCCACCTCGCTGTTTTACATGGGCTTCAACATGACCGACCCGGTGGTGGGCGGCGACAGCGAACGTGCCCGCAAGCTACGCCGCGCCATCTCCATCGCCATCGACTACGAAGAGTTCATCAGTATTTTCCAGAACGGTCGCGGCATCCCCGCGCAGGGGCCGTTGCCGCCGGGTATTTTTGGTTATGTGGAGGGAGAGCAGGGCATCAATCCGTACGTCTACGACTGGGTGGACGGCAAACCACGGCGCAAGCCGATCAGCGAGGCCAAGCGCCTGCTGGTCGAGGCGGGCTATCCCAACGGCCGCGACGCCAATACCGGCAAGCCGCTCATCATTCACCTCGACACCACCGGCGCCGGGCCGGATGACAAGGCACGCATGGACTGGATGCGCAAGCAGTTCGCCAAGATCGACCTGCAGCTGGTGGTACGCGCCACCGACTACAACCGCTTCCAGGAAAAGATGCGCAAGGGTACCGCACAGCTGTTCCAGTGGGGTTGGAATGCCGACTATCCGGATCCGGAGAACTTCTTCTTCCTGCTCTACGGCCCCAATGCCAAGGTGGACAAGAACGGCGAGAATGCCGCCAACTATGAAAACCCCGAATTCGACCGCCTGTTCCAACGCATGAAAAACCTGCCCAACGGTGCCGAGCGCCAGGCCGTGATTGCCGACATGGTCGACATCGTGCGCCGTGACGCCCCCTGGGTGTGGGGCATGAACCCCAAACAGTTCAGCCTGTTCCACGCCTGGTATCACAATGTGAAGCCTAACTTCATGGCCAATAACACGCTCAAGTACAAGCGCATCGACCCTGAGCTGCGCGCCCAATTGCGCGCCGAGTGGAACCAGCCCATTGTCTGGCCGCTGGTGCTGATCGCCGTACTGCTGGTGCTGGGCATCGTGCCCGCCGCCCTCATGTATCGACGCAAACTACACGCGCAGGGCATTGCGCGTGTCCCTAATCGAGAGAACGACTGATGCTGGCCTATATCGTGCGCCGCAGCCTGTACGCCATCCCCATTTTGATCGGCGTCAACCTGCTCACCTTCTGGCTGTTTTTCGTCGTCAACAGCCCGGACGATATGGCGCGTATGCAACTGGGTGCGAAGCGTGTCACCCCGGAGGCCATCGAACGCTGGAAGGCGGACCAGGGCTACGACAAGCCGCTGCTCTACAATGCCGAGGCTGGGGGTGCCGACAAGTTCACCGACACCATCTTCTTCGACAAGTCCGTGAGCCTGTTTGTGTTTGACTTCGGCACCGCCGATGACGGCCGCGACATCGGCTACGATATCCGCCAGCGCATGTGGCCCAGCCTGATGCTGGCCATCCCGGTGTTCGTCATCGGCCTGCTGGTGACCATCACCTTCGCCCTGCTGATGGCTTTTTTTCGCGCCACCTATGTGGACTACGCGGGCGTCGTGCTGTGCGTGATACTCATGTCCATCTCGGCGCTGTTCTACATCATCGGCGGCCAATATCTCATCAGCAAACTCATGCACCTGGTGCCTATTTCCGGTTATGACGGCGGCCTCAGCGCCTTCAAGTTCCTGATTCTGCCGGTAGTCATCGGCATCATCAGCGGCATCGGCGCCGGCAGCCGCTGGTACCGCACCATCTTCCTCGAAGAGGTGAACAAGGACTACGTGCGTACCGCCCGCGCCAAGGGCCTGCCGGAGCGCGTGGTGCTGTTCAAGCATGTGCTGAAGAATGCCATGATTCCGATACTCACCGGCGTGGTGGTGACCATCCCCATGCTGTTCATGGGCAGCCTGATCACCGAATCCTTCTTCGGCATCCCCGGCCTCGGCAGCTACACCATCGACGCCATCCGCGCCCAGGACTTCGG
>CAZTPE010000398.1:0-2230 GCA_964614545.1 uncultured Ectothiorhodospiraceae bacterium | reverse complement strand
CTCACCCTGCAGGCCCGCGAGCAGCATATCCGCCGCTCCAAGGCCACCTCCAACATCTGCACCAACCAGGGCCTGATGACGACCGCCGCCACCATCTACATGGCGGTGATGGGGCCCGCCGGACTGGAGGGCGTGGCGCGTCAGTGCCATGCCAACACCCGGGCGCTGGTGCAGCGGCTCAGCGAGATCGACGGCATCGAGGCGCTGTTCAACCGCCCCGGTTTCCACGAGCGCGTGCTGCGCCTGCCGCGTCCGGCTGGCGAGGTTCTGGCCAAGTTGGCCGAACGCAGCATCCTCGGCGGCGTCGACCTCGCCGCCGACTATCCTGAACTGGGCCACGCCCTGCTGGTGTGCGCCACCGAGACCCGCAGTGAGGCTGACATCGACGCCTATGCCGAGGCCTTGGCCGAGGTGCTAGGGTGAAACTGCTCTTCAACGCAAAGGCGCAAAGGCGCAAAGATCGCAAAGGTGATTCAACGATAGCCTTGCGCCTTGCCCTTTCCTTAGTGGGAGCGGCTTCAGCCGCGAAGCCTTTCTCGAATTCCTTCGCGGCTGAAGCCGCTCCCACAAAATCCGGGCTGCCACCCCGATTCAAATCTCTCTTTGCGCCTTTGCGTTGGGTTTTCAAACGCCGGAATAATGAACTGACGACATGAACAACGAACCCCTGATCTTCGAACACTCCCGCCCCGGCCGCGTCAACCGCGCCCAGTCGGCCCACCTGGGTGGCGAGTTGAACGGCATCCCCGAGTCCCTGCGCCGCAAGCATCCGCCACGCCTGCCCGAGGTCTCGGAGCTGGACGCCGTGCGCCACTACACGCGGCTGTCGCAGAAGAACTTCTCCATCGACACCCACTTTTACCCGCTGGGCTCCTGCACCATGAAATACAACCCGCGGGCCTGTAATACCCTGGCCTCGCTGCCCGGTTTCCTCGACCAGCATCCGCTGAGCGCGGCAAGAGACTCACAGGGTATCCTCGCCTGCCTGTGGGATTTACAGGAGATGCTGAAAGAGGTCACCGGCATGAGCGCCGTGTCGCTCACCCCCATGGCCGGGGCGCAGGGCGAGTTCGCCGGCGTGGCCATGATCCGTGCCTATCACGACGCCCGTGGCGACGACGCGCGTACGGAAATTCTCGTGCCCGACGCCGCCCACGGCACCAATCCCGCCACTGCCACCATGTGTGGCTACACGGTGCGTGAAATCCCCACCGACAATCAGGGCGACGTGGACGAGGAGGCGCTAAAGGCCGCCGTGGGGCCGCACACAGCGGGCATCATGCTCACCAACCCCTCGACCCTGGGCGTATTCGAGCGCCGCATCCACGAGATCGCGCGCATCGTGCACGAGGCCGGCGGGCTGCTGTATTACGACGGCGCCAACCTCAACGCCATCCTCGGCAAGGTGAAGCCGGGCGACATGGGCTTCGACGTAATTCACATGAATCTGCACAAGACCTTCTCCACCCCCCACGGCGGTGGCGGACCCGGCGCCGGACCGGTGGGCGTGAGTGAGCGTTTGCAACCGTTTATGCCCATTCCAGTGGTGGGGCGCGATGACAGCGGCACCTTCCGCTGGTTGGACGAGCATGATCTGCCACAGACCATCGGCCGACTATCGGCATACATGGGCAACACCGGCATCCTGCTGCGCGCCTATATTTATGCCCTGATGCTGGGCCGCGAGGGCATGGTGCGTATTGCCGACTACGCGACCCTGAATGCCAACTACCTGATGGCGCGACTGACCGAGGCCGGCTTCGACATGGCCCTGCCCGAGCGCCGCGCCACCCACGAGTTCATCCTCACCCTCAAGCATCAGGCCAAGGAGCCGGGCGTCACGGCGATGGATTTTGCCAAGCGTCTGCTCGATTATGGCTTCCACGCGCCCACCACCTATTTCCCGCTGATCATCCCCGAGTGTCTGCTCATCGAGCCCACGGAGACGGAATCCAAACAGGCGCTGGACGCCTTTGTCGAGGCCATGGCGGCGATACAGGCCGAGGCGGAGAAAGACATCGAGACACTCAAGGGTGCGCCCTATTCCCTGCCGGTGCGACGGCTGGATGATGTGAAAGCGGCGCGGAAGCTGGATCTGCGCTGGCAAGCGGAGGCATGACGCCATGAGCAAACCCGGCGACACCGGCATCAAGCGCATCATCAAGGCCGGCGGCTATTCGTGGGCCGGACTGCGCGCGGCGTTTCGCCATGAGGCGGCCTTCCGTCAGGA
>CAZTPE010000397.1:0-2237 GCA_964614545.1 uncultured Ectothiorhodospiraceae bacterium | reverse complement strand
GTGCGCAACTGGGTCGGCAACGGCGTCGAGCGCTTGGTGCGCCGCGCGTTGATCAATGCCCTCGATGGCGAGCCTGACGAGGCCCTGTTCGACAAGGCCTACCCCATCTTTCTCGATCTTTACGCCGACAACACCAGCAAGCGCAGCCTGCTCTATCCGGGCGTGCGCGAGGGGCTGGATTACCTCAAGGCGCAGGGCTATCGGCTGGGCTGTGTCACCAACAAGGCGGCGCAGTTCACTCTGCCGCTGCTGCGCGACCTCGGCATTCACGATGAGTTCGAAAGTATCGTCTGCGGCGACACCCTGCCGAAGAAGAAGCCGGATCCGCTACCGCTGCTGCACTCGGCCGAGACCCTCGGCGTGACGCCCGAGGATTCGCTGATGCTGGGCGACTCGGTGAGCGACGTAAAGGCCGCGCGTGCCGCCGGTTTCCAGATTATCTGCATGAGCTACGGCTACAACCACGGCGTCGACATCCGCGAGTCCAATCCGGATGTGGTAATTGACTCCATGGCCGAGTTGAAGGACTTGCTGTAAAAGAGAGAATGGGTCTGGCACCGGCAAAAGACGCCGAGATCGCTGAGGCGCAGAGAAAAGTCTTTTCATGATATTTTCTTCTCTGCGACCTCCGCGCCTCTGTGCACTCCGCGTTATATTACGAGTCGAGACGATTTTGCATGATTCACACCAGACAAAATAATCAGGGAACGGGACGATGGCGCGGGTGAGACCCAAGCCGATGAGTCCGTTGTCCTTTCGATTTTGCAGGTGATGAACATGAATGCCGAACAATTTGCCGAGCTGGCCCAGCAGGGCTACAACCGCATCCCCGTGATGCGCGAGGTGCTGGCCGACCTCGACACCCCCCTGAGTACCTATCTCAAGTTGGCCGATGGGCCCTATTCCTATCTGTTTGAATCGGTGCAGGGCGGCGAGAAGTGGGGCCGTTACTCCATTATTGGCCTGCCCTGCCGGCGCGTGGTGCGCGTCACAGGTCATCGCGTCGAACTGCTGGACTGCGGTGATCCCCTTGAATCACTGGAAGTAGATGACCCGCTGCAGTGGATCGAGGACTTCCAGTCGCGCTACCGTGTCGCCGAGGTGGACGGCATGCCACGCTTCAATGGTGGTCTAGTGGGGTATTTCGGCTACGACACCGTGCGCTACATCGAGCCGCGCCTGGCCGAGTGCCCCAATCCCGACGAGCTGGGTACGCCGGACATCCTGCTAATGGTGTCCGACGAAGTCGTCGTGTTCGACAACCTCAGCGGCAAGCTGTATATCATCGTCCACGCCGATCCGGCCGACGACGATGCCTTCGCCTATGCTGAGCGGCGACTGGATGCCCTCAGTGAGCGTCTGCGTACCGCTACGCCACGGCCGGAACCCTTCATTTCCAGTGAGGTGTTAGAGGAGGACTTTGTCTCCGACTTCACCGAAGAGGGTTTCAAACAGGTGGTGGAGGCGGCGCGCCAGTACATCATCGACGGCGACGTCATGCAGGTGGTGTTGTCGCAGCGGCTGTCCATTCCCTTCGCCGCCCGGCCGCTGGATTTGTACCGCGCCCTGCGCAGTCTCAATCCTTCGCCGTACATGTTCTATCTGAACCTGCATGATTTTCATATCGCCGGTTCATCACCGGAAATTCTTACCCGGCTGGAGGACGGTAAGGTTACCGTGCGCCCCATTGCCGGCACCCGCCGCCGCGGCCACACGGAAGAGGAGGACCGTGCCCTGGAGGTCGAGCTGCTGGCCGACCCCAAGGAGCTGGCCGAGCATCTGATGCTTATCGACCTGGGACGTAACGACGCCGGCCGCGTGAGCGAAATTGGCAGCGTCGAACTGACCGAGAAGATGCTGGTGGAGCGCTATTCCCATGTTATGCATATCGTCTCCAACGTCGAAGGTCGGCTCAAGCCGGGCATGACCGCCATGGACGTACTGCGCGCCACCTTTCCCGCGGGTACTGTCTCCGGCGCACCGAAGATCCGCGCTATGGAAATTATCGATGAGCTGGAGCCGGTGAAGCGCGGTGTGTATGCCGGTGCGGTGGGTTATCTGGCCTGGAATGGCAACATGGATACCGCCATTGCCATCCGTACCGCGGTGATCAAGTCAGGCAAACTCTATATTCAGGCCGGTGCCGGTGTGGTTTACGATTCCCAGCCGCGTCTGGAGTGGAAAGAAACCATGAACAAGGGCCGCGCGGTGTTTCGCGCCGTGGCCATGGCCGAGGC
>CAZTPE010000396.1:0-2241 GCA_964614545.1 uncultured Ectothiorhodospiraceae bacterium | reverse complement strand
CCTCATTGGGATACCGGCGGCGGCCATGTGTTGTTTGGCTTGCAGTATTGTATAGTCGCCAAAGTGAAAAATCGATGCCGCCAGCACGGCCGAGGCACCGCCGTCGCGCACCCCTTCCACCAGATGATCCAGCGTGCCAACCCCGCCCGAGGCGATCACCGGCACCGGGACCGCATCCGATATGGCGCGGGTCAGCGGGATGTTGAACCCGGCGCGGGTGCCGTCGCGATCCATGCTGGTCAGCAGGATTTCCCCGGCGCCTTTGGCCACAACCGTGCGGGCAAATTCAACCGCATCAATACCGGTTTCGCGCCGTCCGCCATGGGTGAATATTTCCCATTTGCCGGGGGACACTGTTTTGGCGTCGATCGCCACCACGATGCACTGGCTGCCAAAGCGATTGGCGGCGTCCGCCACCACCTGCGGGTTGGCCACGGCGGCCGAATTGAAGCTGACCTTGTCGGCCCCTGCCAGCAGCAAGGCGCGCACGTCGTCGGGGGTGCGCACGCCGCCACCAATGGTCAGCGGCATGAAGCACTGTTCAGCGGTGCGGGTGACCAGATCAAACATGGTGCCGCGGTTTTCCTCAGTCGCCATGATGTCCAGAAAACACAGCTCATCCGCACCGGCCGCATCATAGGCCCGCGCACTTTCCACCGGGTCGCCGGCATCCACCAGATCAACAAAATTCACCCCCTTGACCACACGGCCATTGGCGACGTCCAGACAGGGGATGATGCGGGTTTTCAGCATGTCGCGCCTTTGAATTTCAGCTTCTGATACAGGGGGAATTCCACTTAGGCCAGAGCGCGCCGTGACGCCCGGGCGACCCGGGCCACCGAGTTTTTCATGATCAGTATATGAAACGGCATGATCAGCCGCAGATAAAACCGCCCAAAGCGGCTGTTTCTCTGCACCCAGGTTGTGGCAAATACTTGGCCACCCTCGCTTAGCACCGAAATCCTGAAATTCAGATGCCTGTCGTCAAAGCCCAGGATCAGCTCATTATTTGTTTCTGTCTCAATCGGGAACATGCCCAGCCGGTTGCCGGATTTTTCCGGCCCCCTTAGCCCAAAGGGCAGAACAAGTATCTGGCGAATGATAAACAACGGATAAAACCAGATCGGAAACCGCACCAGTTCTTCACCGGCCTGACGGGCGGTCATGTTTGATTTGCACCCATAACAATCCATGAAATCGCCGGGTTGCACCCGCGGCTGTAACAGACTGGACCGGGGCAGGGTTTGCGTGGTGACGCCTTTGAAAAACATTCCTAAGCTCCTTTGAATTTCAGCGGTTTGCCGCCCGGCGTTTTCGGATTGCGCCGGTAACAAACATCACCAGTATCACCAGCAAAGCCAGCAATCCCACAGGGATTGTGATCAGTCCAAGCCAGCCGCTGATAAATGCGGCCCCCAATATGTGGCCCCAGTCGGTACCGTTCACAATGCAGGGGTTATAATTGGCCTCGTTTAATGTGCAGCCATGTTTATCGGCAAACCAGGATGACCAGATAATTCCCAGCACCGGCATCGAACAAACGAAAACCACGATCCAGAGAAGTATGTAGCTAATGCGCTTCAACGCCTATCCCTTCAATATTTCCAGCGCCTCACCCAGATCAATCGCCCCGTCATACAGCGCGCGCCCGGAAATCGCCCCGTCCAGCGGCGCGCCGCTGTTTTTCAGCGCCAACAGATCATCCAGCGAAGATACCCCGCCCGAAGCAATCACCGGGATTGTTACGGCATTGGCCAGCGCCGCCGTGGCCGCCACATTTGGCCCCTGCATGGCGCCGTCACGGTTGATGTCGGTGTAGATAATGGCCGCGACACCGGCATCTTCAAACGAGCGGGCCAGATCAGTAACGTCAATATCGGTTTCTTTGGCCCAGCCACGGGTGGCAACCTTGCCGTTTCGTGCATCCAGCCCAACCGCGACCTGCCCGGGAAAGGCGCGCGCCGCCCCGCGCACCAGATCAGGGTCTTCCACCGCAACCGTACCTAAAATGACCCGCGCCAGCCCTTTGGACAACCAGCGCTCAATCGTTGCCATATCGCGGATACCACCACCCAGTTGCGCCGGTACCGTCGTCTGCGCCAATATCGCCTCAACCGCCGCCCCATTCACCGGCTCGCCGGCAAAAGCCCCGTTCAGGTCCACCAGGTGCAACCATTCACACCCGGCATCCTGAAACGCGCGCGCCTGTGCGGCCGGGTCGTCATTAAACACCGTCGCCTG
>CAZTPE010000395.1:0-2262 GCA_964614545.1 uncultured Ectothiorhodospiraceae bacterium | reverse complement strand
ATGCGTACCCGGCGGGTGCCGAGACGGGCGAAGGCGCCGATGACGCGCTCGATCTCGTCGAAGGTCAGCCAGTGTTCGGGGGCCTCGAAATCGTTGAAGCCCTTGGGCATGCAGTAAAAACAGCGCAGGTCGCAGCGATCCGTGACCGAGAGTCGGACGTATTCGATGCGGCGGCCAAAGGGATCGGTGAGTTGTTTCATTCTGGTTTCAGGAGCGGGCCATGCCCGCGATGGAGTTTTACTGGTCACGACAAGAAACGCAGAGAACGCGGAGGCGCAGAGGACGCAGAGTTTCTGTAATGGATTTTCTCCGGGTCCTCTGCGCCTCCGCGTCCTTTGCGTCGGTTACTGTTGTCGAGTGATGCGTCTCGTGGGCATGGCCCGCTCCCACAATGGAGTCTAGTCCTCCGCCGGAGTGGCTTCTACCACTCAGATGGTCTGGTAATACAGGTTTTGCGGGTGCTTGGCCTGGGCGAAAAAGAACCAGCGTTCGGCCAGCAGGCCCACATATTGGATGGTAAAGGCCAGCCCCAGCAGGATGGTGGAATCATTTTGCAGGCCAAGGGCCAGCAGCAGGATCGGCAGCGGGAACACCAGCACCAGGAAGATCCACTTGATGGACTTGAGGAAGGCCGCGGTCTTGCCGTGAAAATATTCACGGGTGTTGAAGGAACCGCCCATGGCGCCCTGGGCCTTCTGCTGGATCTGCGCATGGCGCACACCGATGGCGGTGGCCAGGGTGGAGCGGTGTTTGATGCGCTGGTTGCGGATCAGTGAGGCGCCACGGGTGATGAACACCAGCACGGTGAAGGCGATGGCCCAGCCGCCATAGAACTTCACCAGTTCCGGCGCCATGCCGGCGGCCAGCACGGTGGCCAGGGTAAAGCCGGAGGCGATGCCGAACAGGGTGTAGTTGATGGGGGTCAGTGGGGTATTCCACTCCTGTAGGAATTTCAGGCAGCCGTAGATCATGCCGGTACAGACAAACAGGGCGAAGGCGGCGACCACGCCCAGCAGACCCACCAGATAGGTCAGCTCACCCTGCGGTGGGGCATCTATGCCGAATAGGTTCGGGTTATAACCCAGGTAATGAAGCAGGCCGTAGGCGAACACCAGTCCCATAAAGACAGGCAGGGCGATGACCTCGCGCGACAGCCAGGAGGTGCGCCACATGGCGGCAGAGCGCCAGGCGCGTTCGGGGTGGCCGAGGTGGAAGAAGGAGGCGATCAGCCCGGCCACCAGCAGGGCCAGGGCAATCATGCTGCTGGCGCCGAAGTAACTGCCTTCGGGCAATGCGATGGCACCGATATCGGCGTAGGCCTGTACGGTCATCAGGGCCAGAAACAGGCCCTGGCCTGCGCCGATCAGGGTGGTCAGAAAGATGACGGAAAATGCGGGATGCATAAAAACCTCAATGTTTGGTTTTGTAGGGTGATCGGTTTTTCACCACAGAGGGACACGGAGTAAAAACAAAATCATTTTTTCTCTGTGTTGCTCTGTGTCCTCTGTGGTGAAAAAGGTTTTCATCCGTGCTTGATTTTGTAGGGTGGGCACCGCCCACCGTTTTCGTTAATAACAGTTGCGCCTTGGTGGGCAATGCCCACCCTACAGTGCTAAATGTGCCCTGCCGTAGGTTGATGGGGTTCGTACCTCGGCTTTGGCATCCTGCGTCGCCCTACCTCCTGCATCCATGCAGTCAACCTACGTCCAGGCATTTACCAGCTCGCTGAGTCTTCGAGGAAGCTCTCGTTCTCGTCCACCTTGGGCAGGTGGCCTTCCTTTTTCAGCGGATTGTCTACGCGCACCAGCTCATCTTTGTGGATTTTCATCTTGGTCTTGCGACGTGGCAGGTAGTGGTTGCTTGGCTGGGTGCCCCATTCGGGCATCAGCGGATAACCCCCCTGTTCACGGATGGCGACAGAGACCTCGGATTCCGGGTCGTGCACGTCGCCGAACAGGCGCGCGGATGTCGGGCAGGCCAGTACGCAGGCGGGCTTACGCTCGGCCTCGGGCAGGGATTCGTCGTAGATGCGGTCTACGCACAGGGTGCATTTCTTCATCACCTTTTGCTGCTCGTCGATCTCGCGTGCGCCGTAGGGACAGGCCCAGGAGCAGTATTTGCAGCCGATACACTTGTCGTAGTCCACCAGCACGATGCCGTCTTCCTCGCGCTTGTAGCTGGCGCCGGTGGGGCACACCGGTACACAGGGCGGTTCTTCACAGTGCAAACAGCTTTTCGGAAAGTGCACTGTTTCGGTATTTG
>CAZTPE010000394.1:0-2285 GCA_964614545.1 uncultured Ectothiorhodospiraceae bacterium | reverse complement strand
CCTGTAACACCGGCATGGCTGCCTACGACCCCGTTGTTGACACGTAGAAAGCTGGGGCTGAACCTTGAGCCCTCCCCCCCTGATGGCACACCGTGTGGATCGTGACAGGATGCGCACTCCACCTCGTAACCATCTCCACTATCGTAAAGGCGAACCTCATTGGTATCGGCATAATTATTGCCGTTGGTGTCAAAAAAGGCCCATTTCCCAGGGATCGTGGTATCGGGCGGATTAAAATCCACGCTGGGTCCAAAGGTATCCGGGTACTGGATGCCAACAGGGTGGTCATCGCGTAGATCGGTGCCAATGACAAAGGCCGTGAAATCCGTCCAGCCGGTCAGCTCATCGTTGGCAGGATTATGACAGTAGTTGGCACAAGTGAGTCCCGGGCCACCCAGGGTCATGTGTACGCTCATTGGCCCCGAATTACCCGCAGCCCGCCACTGACCTAGAAAAGACGCGTTGGATGTCCCTACCTCGGTATTGGTCTGGCCACTGTTCATGGGATCCCGGCCGGAACCCGGCATATTCAACACGGAGTCGATACTGATCGTGCCGTCGTGACAGGAAAGACAGGTCAGTGAGCTGGGGCCGGGCACGCTGACGGGGCGCATCAAGGTCGTGGGTTTATCGTAGATCGTGTAGTTGCTGTCACTATTGATCGTACGGTTCCACAGCGGCGCATCGATTTGACTGTTGGCGCCATGCGGGGTGTGGCAATACACGCAGACATCATTATATTGATTGCGCGCACTTTCCATGTAGTCATACGAATTCCAGCTGGTGGTCAGGTTATGGCGGGTATTCACAATACTCCCGCTAGCGGTGGTCCCGGAACCTGGATCCCAGCCATCGGCACTGGCGTTTGAGGACAAAAACAATACGCTCGAGAGCAAGAGAAAAACCGCCATTCGCCGTGGCTCAACGGCAGAAAAAAAAGCATTCCGTATCATCAGCACAATCTCTGCATTCTGAATATTGCCTGGCCGGCTTTATCCATGACTCCAACCCTCAAACAGGCCATCGTTTACCGCCGCCGTCCAAGCCGCACTGGTTTCATCAAGCATAGGCGAAACCAAAGAAAACATCAACTTATCAGCAAGTTACGCTACTTCTCGCTATGCACGAACAGGCATTAAAGCAAGCAAGGGGCCTTATTCGTCAACCCTCTAATATGACGGCAAATAACTGATTTTCTATAGGCTTTTGGGTCTTGCCGGATGTTAGGCTGTTGCAGCCACACTCGATAGCGCACCGGCATATTCAGGTAACACCTTCTGCAGGCAGGGTCACTCCAGTCAGATCATTTTCTGGCACTGCCGGCACAGGTACGTCGGCTGCCCACCCAGCACCTGCTTCATGATAGGCGCCCCACAGCGGTAACAAGGCAGACCCTCGCGGCGGAACACCTGGAAGCGGGCCGACTCGAAATCCGCACCCGCGGCCATCAACTCATGCGCATGGGTCAAGTCATTGGTGATACCTGCGGTTTCGTAGGACTGACGGGGCAAGTGCAGCATGGCCTCCGTCAGCTGGATTCGTTGCGGACCCGTCAACTGTGCAGGCCGCAGTCGCGGATGCAGGCCGGCAACGAAAAGGATCTCGCAGCGCAGGTAATTGCCCAGCCCGGCAACAAAGCCTTGGTCGACAAGCAGACCACCGAGCTGCCGGTTACGGAAGCGCCGGTCGGCAAGGCGGGCCAGCAGTAAGGCCTGATCCGTGGTGGAATTCAGCACGTCCGGCCCGAGACGCGAGAGAAAGGGGTGGGTCTCCAGCTCGGACTCATGCAGCACCGCGATATCTGACGCACTGTAGAGCAGGGCCGACGACTTGCGGTTATGAATGGCGAGGCGCAGCTGACGCTGAATGTCAGGCCGCTCACCGGCCGGGCAGCAGTACCAACGGCCATAGAGCTGGTTGTGGCTATAGATCAGCAGGCCGTTGGCAAAGCGCGTGAGCATGGCCTTACCGCGGGTCTCCACGGCACAGACCTCGACCCCGCCCAACAGCGCCTCGAAAGGCTTCAGCCGTTCGAAGGCGAACCACACCTCGTTGGCCACCTGGCCGATGATACAACTGGCCACCACATCGGCGGCGCGGCGAATCTCCGGGCCTTCAGGCATAGGCGAGTGTATGGGAATTGCGAGGTGGGCGGGTCATGCGTCGATAGTGGAAAATTCCGTCCTACAAGTCAAAACCATCAGACCCGTAGGGTGGGCACTGCCCACCGACTTTCAGCATTGGCTGATGGGGCAATGGTGGGCGGTGCCCACCCTACAGGACTT
>CAZTPE010000393.1:0-2292 GCA_964614545.1 uncultured Ectothiorhodospiraceae bacterium | reverse complement strand
TGCAAGGGCAGTTACAGCAATTCCGTGTCGTCGTGGGCATAGGCCGGCGAACAGCAGCACAGCAGGCGCAGCTCCGTGTCGCCGGTATTGCCGATGCAATGTGGCACGCCTGGCGGGATGCACACGGTATCCCCTGCCTCCACCTCGAATCGCTCATCAGCCAATTGCATCAGGCCACGTCCGGCGGTGATGTGATACAGCTCCTCGCTTTTCCGGTGCCGATGCAGGACGGTGGTCTCGCCGGGGGCGACGCTGGCCTCGGCGAGACTCTGACGACGGCTGCCAAGCGGTGCATGCTGTAAAGGATGCATAAGCTCGCGGATGACAGAGCCATCGCGGGTAATGTAGGGCGGGATATCGTCGTAGCATGTCTTTTTCATGGGCCTATTTCGAGTCAATAGCAAAGAAAACCCTGATTAAGTCATTCTGGCGAAGGCCAGAATGACGAAAGCATTCAGAGACACCCAAGCCACTTGAGATGGCTGCCGCAGTGCGCACGACAATCGCTGGCGCCGAAACCGGGCACGATGATCTCTCCCGCCACGCGCTGATTAAGGGAGCATTCGCTGTCACTCAAAAGAGTCACATCCATCACCTTCACGGCATGGGCGGTGAGCAGATAGTCGATGTGCCAGCGCAGATTTTTATCCTGCGACAGGTGCCGCCGCACGCGGGCGATCAGGTTACGCCGGGCGCTGCCGGTGTAGAGGTAATGCCCGGCGGGAAAGCGGAAGCTGCCGAGGCGGCCGATGCTGAGTATGCGCGGGCGACTGACTGCGATGTGCAGTTGATAGGTACACAGGCTGGTGTCATTGGCGGCCTGCCTTTCCCAGTTATGCACGGTTTATCCGGTACTAAAATCTGACGGTGGCGGTAATTCGACGGACTCGCAGTGCATGTCGCTGACCTCGGCGTGGGTTGGTCCCTGCCACAACCAGTCGCAAAGAGCATCGACGGCGGCCTGCGGGCCACAGGCCAGCACCTCGACGCGGCCGTCGGGCAGGTTGCGGGCGTAGCCGGTAACACCCAGCTTTTCCGCCTCGCGCCGGGTGGAGCCGCGATACCACACCCCCTGCACCCGCCCACTGACAAAACAACGCCGGCAGATCATGGCAGTTCAATGCGCGCCGGCAGGCCCGCGCGCAGCAGTTGGCCACCGGTATCGAACTGCACATCGACGGGATAGCGGCCGTCGGCCGTCGGCTCCAGACCGATATGCTGCAGGCGGCCGCGGTACGACCTGCCCGCCACGCTCACAGTGACCGTCTGCCCCGGCTTCAGCGTTGAGACACGCCCGGCATCGACCAACGTCCGCGCCAGCATCACCCCGGCGCGCGCCACCACCACCAGCGGCTCGGCCTGCAGATTGCTGATCACGGTCTGTCCCGGCTCGGCATTGCGTCGCACCACCCAGGCATCGAAGGGAGCGCGGATCTGGCTGTATTCCAGTTCCCAGTGGGCCTGCGCCAGCCGGGCCTCGGTGGCCTTGAGCGCGGCCTCGGCGCTTGCCAGGGCGATCTTCGCCAGGGTCAGGTCGTGATCCGCCAGCAGGGTGCGCTCGTAGAGTTCCTGGGTACGATCCAGTTCGCGACGGGCCTCATCACGGTCGTCCGCCCTGGCGATGCGTTCGGCCTCCAGTCCGCTGATGCGGGCCTGCAGGGGCCGGGTATCCAGCTGTAACAGCACCCCGCCCTTTTGCACGCGCTGGCCCGGCACGGCAGTCACCTCGGCGATCACACCGGATACCGGCGTGCCCAGCGCCACCCGCTGCAGCCATTGCAGGCGGGCATCCAGGGTCTCGGCGGCGGCCGCGCCGCTCAGCAGCCACAGGGCCATCATGCTAACTGCCACGGGCCTGTTCATGGTCGATTCTCCTCATTCAGCGTCACGTCCTGCCCCAGCAGCGCGCGCACACGCGCCCAGGCCAGGGTGATTTCGTAGTCGACCCGGGCCTGCTGCAGACGTACATCCGAGGTCTGCGTCATAGCATCGCCGAGGTCGCTCTTGACTTCCAGTTCGTACAGGGCGCGGCTGCGGTCCAGGTACAGGTCGCGGTAGTCGGCCTGCACGGCCAGCTCCTGACGCCGCGCGCGCAGGCTGTGCAGCGCACTCCAGCTGTCCAGCACCGCCTCGCGGATCTCGCGCCGGCGACGCTCCAGCCGTGCGCGGACGACCTGCAGTTCGGCGCGCCGCTGGGTGGTTTGCGCACGGGTTTCGCCGCCGGTGATGAGCGGCACATCGAGGCTGATGCCCACGCGCCAGGGGTCATTGCCGCCACTTTCACGGCTGTAG
>CAZTPE010000392.1:0-2310 GCA_964614545.1 uncultured Ectothiorhodospiraceae bacterium | reverse complement strand
TCGCTGGTGGAGGTATGCACTATTTTTTCTAACTCTAAGTCGCGGGCTGCCTGGACGATGTTGAGAGTGCCCTTGATGTTGGTGTCCAGGTAGGTGTCGGGCGAGTGGTAGGAGTAGGGGATGCCGATGAGTGCGGCCAGGTGTAGCACCACGTCGCAGCCCTGCATGGCGGTGCGCACGCCGTGGGGGTCGCGCACGTCGCCAGCGAAGACGTCCAGTTCGCGCTTGATCTCGGCGGGCGATTCGTCCAGCCAGCCCCAGTGGCCGAAGCTGTTGTAAAACACGAAGGCACGCACCTCGCAGCCGCGGTGGATCAGGGCCTCGGTGAGGTGGGAGCCGATGAAGCCGTCGGCGCCGGTGATGAGGATCTTCTTGCCGTGCAGGTTCATGCCTGACACTCCGTGGGCAGGGCGGCGCGCAGGCTGTGCGCGGCGCGGTTGTCGGGGTCGTGTTCCAGCACATAGTCGAAGGCCCAGCGGGCGCCGTCAATGACGCCGTTTTCCTGATACAGGCGGCCCAGGCGCAGCATGGTGGAGAGGTCTTCGGGGACCTGTTCCAGGTAGCGGGCGTACAGCTCGACGGCCTCGTCCATGCGCCCGGTGATGCGCATCAGCTCGGCATATTGCGGCAGGTAGCCGGGCGAGATCTGGCTCAGGCAGTCGAAGGCCAGACGGGCATTGTCGAAATCATCGTGCGCCAGGCACAGGCTGCTGATGCGGCTGAGGGCATCCTCCAGCAGGGGGCCTTCGCCGATTTGCTGATAGGCCTGCAGGGCATCGTCGTCGCGGCCCTTGCTTTCGGCAAGCTGGCCGAGGACAAAGTGGTGTAATTCGGTGGCTTCGTGGCTGTCGAGCTGACCCAGCGCCCCGGCCAGATTGTGCAGCCCTTCGTGGTCACCTTGGCGGAACAGCAGGGCGGCCTTGCTGGCTACATTTTCCAGCCCGGCCTGCTGACGGCAGCGGGCCATGTGCGGCGTGTCCTGTTCGCTGATGCGGGCATTGAATTCCGTCACTAACTGGTCGAGGGTGGCCTGCCCCTGTTCCGTCAGGGTGGCCTGGGGGTGGTGGTGGCGCCAGACGCGTCCGCGGCCCGGTGCTTCGTCCGTGTGCCACTGGCTGGCGAGGGCGTCGAGGTCGACAGATTCATCCTCTTCGGCGATGCGTGAATGCAGGCGGGCGAGGGCGCCTTTTATCAGTTCGAGCAGGCGATCGGCGCCGTCGTGATAGGACTCGTAGTAGGTGCGGCCGGTCGCTTCCACCTCTTCGTCGCTCCACTCCCGCTCGTCGGTGCGCAGAATGCGCAGGAACTGGCGGATGCCGAAGCGTTTGACCAGTTCGCTCAATTGAGGGAAGTCACGGTTGAGGCGCTTTTCTACCTTGTCCATCTTGTGCTTGTACTTGAAGTTCTGCGCCATGCCGTTGCGGCCGAACAGGCCGTCGTTGTAGCGCAGGGCGTCCAGGCTCAGGGCGCGGATCTTGCGCAGCTGGTTCTCGACGCGCTGCAGTTCGCGCTCGCTTTGCTGGTAGTGGTCGAGGCGCGCCTGCCGGTCACTGGCGGGCAGCAGGGCGGTGATCTGCCGGCGGATGTTTTGCGGCGCAGGCGGCAGGTCGATCTCTTCCAGCAGGAGATACTCGATGCCGGTGATGCGCGCCGCGTGAGGCGAGGGGTTGATGAGGCGGATACCCTGCTCGCGGGCGGAGGCGGCCTGACGGCCGATGTCGTGGATCGACTGCATGAAGTCTTCACTGGTGTCGCTCATGCCGCCGGCATTGGTGGGCACGCGCAGGCCCACCATGCCGAGGGAATGGCCGGCCTGGCTTTCGTTGCTGCCGGCGGCGTAACGGGTGCCGTCCGCACGAGTGCAGAGGTCGAGGCCGGCAAAGATGATCTGCCCCACGCCCATCTCCATGAGCAGGGCGATGGCGGTGTTGGACACCGTGGGGCCGGTGACGGGCAGGTTGTTGTCCTGTGTCTCGGCCGACCAGGGAAAGGCCGGGCCGAGAAACAGGCTGTCACCCCGCCACTGTGAGAGCAGGGGCGGGTAGGTGTGGTAGGCGTTGACCAGCAGTACCTGTTGCGGATCGAAATTCAGCATCTCGCGGCTGACGTCGAAGCTGAGGCGGGTGGGGTCGATGGTGCAGACGATGTCGGGTTGTACGCCGTCTTCCAGCAGACGTCGGGCGATGCGGGATACCGCCACCACCAGCAGATCATCGCGGTGTTGCCGAACCCAGGGCAGGATGTCGTCGAGGGACGGGCCGCCGGCGAGAAGTACGGCGGTGTGACCACCAAAGCCGCCCTTGAGGCCGA
>CAZTPE010000391.1:0-2311 GCA_964614545.1 uncultured Ectothiorhodospiraceae bacterium | reverse complement strand
TGTCACTGAGGCGGCTGATGTTACCGGGAGACATAGTCTCGGAGAGGCCGGTGCCAGCGCTGCCGCCGTCGCTCGGCAGGTGCCACAGCGGCCCGGGGATGCGTGGGAACAGCACAAACAGCAGCAGGGCCAGCGGCGCGGCCTGCACCAGCAGGGTGGCGGCAAGGCGCAGGTTGGCGTGCTCCGGCAGCGTGGCGCTCGCGCGCGAAAAGGCCGTCAGCGCGGTGGTCAGCAGGGTGACGACCAAGAGCATGTAGCCACCCATGAGCAGGGACTGGTCGAACAAAAACACCGTAATAACGACGAAATAGCTGAGGCCGATGACGATGGCCACATCGCGTGGTTTGTCCATTTCCATCAGCTTCAGGCACAACATAATCACCAGCAGGGCCACCCCGGCCTGCCGCCCGATGAGGGTCTGATAACTGGCCCAGGTGGCGGCCAGAGCCAGTCCCACCAGCAGCCAGCGCAGCGCCCGCGGCGGCAGGCGCACCAGCTTCAGCTCGAAGCCCAGACGCCAGCCCAGCAACAGCGCGGCGGGCAGGATCAGCAACCACGGCAGACGTCCGATATGCGGCAGCAGGGCCAGGGTGAGGCCAGACAACAGCCACAGCTGCGGCCGTTCCACCTGTCGCCAGCGCCATGCCAGAGCCTGTTGCAGACGCTCTATCATCCTAGAATCATGGCAATTCAGCACCCTTGAACAGGGCCAGGGCCTTGAGGCAGCGGCGACGCTGGGCTGGCTCGTGGGCGAGGGGCAGGGTCTGGTCCGGCAGGCGCAGGCCATAGCGGTAATGCGCCACGTCGGCCTCCAGTACCCAGCGGGTGAGGATGGACAGGCGTGTCTCGGCATCGCCGGCGGTGGCCTGCCAGTTCAGCCACAGTTCCTCGGCGCGGTCGCCGCCGAACTGTTTGGTATGCAGGCCCTGGCCACGCGCCAGGGTCTTCCAGTGCACATGGCCGGGCGAGTCACCGGGATGATAATTGCGCAGGCCGGCAAAGTCGTCGGCGCCCTGACCCCGGTCGCCGCTGAGGTCGGTCTGCCAGACGCTGTCCCTGGGCAGTGGCGTGGCGCGTGCGGGGCGCGGGTAGATCAGCACGCGGGCGTCGAATTCGGCATAGGCCCAGGCGCGGAACAACCCCAGCGGGAATACCGTCGCCAGGGTGATGCGCGGCAGGGCGTGGCGGCCGCGGCGCTTGGCCGAGAGGGGCAGCTCGACGCGCACCCAGCCGTCGGCGGGCACGTCGCAGACTGCCTTGGGTTGCTCAGGGAAGTGCAGCGACACAGCGAAGCGGGCCTGCCCGGCGGGATTTTCCAGGGTCACCGGCACGCGCAGGGTCTCGCCGCAAAACACCGGCTCGGCGGGGCCGATATCGACCCGCAGACGCAGCAGGTTGCGGTAGGTATGCAGCATCGCCACCACGGACAGGGCGGCGAGCAGAAAGGTGAGGGCGTAGCCGAGGCTGGCGTCGTAATTGATGCTGCCGATAAGCATCAGCAACAGGATGGTGGCAAACAGCAGCCCCTGACGGGTGGGCAGGATAAACACGCGCCGCTGGCGCAGCTCCACCGGCCCCGCCTCGGGGCCTTCACCGCGCAGGAAGCGGGCGGGACTCAGGCGCTGGCGCAGGGTAAGCGACATATCAGGGGATAGGCACGGCCTGCAGCAGGGCCACCAGCCGCTGCGCATCGGCGCCGGCCTCCGCCGCCTGCAGGCGATGGCCGACCACATGCGGCAGCACCGTCTGCAGGTCTTCCGGCAGCACGTGATCGCGCCCGGCCATCAGCGCCCAGGCGCGGGCGCTGTGCAGCAGCGACAGCCCGGCGCGCGGCGACAGGCCGTGCGCAAAGTGCGGTGACTGGCGGCTGAACACCAGCAGCGCCTGCAGGTAGTCGAGCAGGGCATCGGCGGCATGCACGCGGCCGACCTCAGCCTGCAGGGCCTGCAGCTGGGTACCATCGAGCATCGGTGATAGTTCATGCAGCAGCTCACGGCGGTCCCGGCCGCTGAGCAGCTCACGTTCTGCATGCAGATCCGGATAGCCGAGGGAGATGCGCATGGTAAAGCGATCCAGCTGCGACTCCGGCAGCGGGAAGGTGCCGATCTGGCTGGTCGGGTTTTGCGTGGCGATAACGAAGAAGGGCTCGGGCAGGGGACGGGTCTCGCCCTCCACCGACACCTGCTGCTCCTCCATCGCCTCCAGCAACGCGCTCTGTGCCTTCGGCGTGGCGCGGTTCACTTCATCGGCAAGGATCAACTGGGCGAAGATGGGACCGGGCTGAAAGCGAAAGCGCCCGCTTTCCTGATCG
>CAZTPE010000390.1:0-2312 GCA_964614545.1 uncultured Ectothiorhodospiraceae bacterium | reverse complement strand
ATCGGCAAGCTGATGCTGCCGGCCATCTTTGGTTCCTCGGTGGCGCAGGTGAACCTGCTCTTCGATACCATCATTGCCTCCTTTCTGGTTGCCGGCAGCGTGTCATGGCTGTATTACTCGGACCGGCTGGTGGAGTTTCCGCTCGGCGTGCTGGGTATCGCGCTGGCCACGGTGATCCTGCCCAGCCTGTCACAGAAACATGCCGATGCCGACCCTGCCGCCTTTTCCCGTACGCTGGATTGGGCCTTGCGCTGGGTGCTGCTGATCGGCGCCCCGGCCATGCTGGGGCTGACCTTGCTGGCCGGGCCGCTGTTGGTCACCCTGTTCAACTATGGTGAGTTCGATACCCAGGACGTGATCCTGTCGCGTATGAGCCTAGTGGCCTACAGCCTGGGCCTGCTGGCCTTCATCGCCGTCAAGGTGCTTGCGCCCGGCTATTATGCCCGGCAGGATACGCGCACGCCGGTGCGTATCGGTATCATTGCCATGCTGGCCAATATGGGCCTGAACGTGTTGTTCGTCGTGCCCATGGTGTGGCTGGATATGATCGGACCGCATAGCGGATTGGCATTGGCCACCTCCTGTTCGGCATTTCTCAATGCGGGTCTGCTCTATCGTGGCCTGCGTCGGGATGGCGTGCTGCATCCTGCGCCGGGCTGGGGGCGACTGTTTTTGCAGGTGCTGCTGGCCAGTGCTGCGATGGCCGGGCTGTTGTGGTGGGGCGCGGGCGGGCTGGATGTCTGGCAGGCGCGTGATGCGACGGCGCGGGTCGGCTGGCTGTTGTTCTGGGTGGTGGCCGGCGGCGGATTTTATTTTCTTGTCTTGCTGCTCGTCGGGGTGCGACCTCGGCAGTTTTTTGCGGTCTCACACGGTGGCAAGCGCTGATTCAAGATGGATATCCAATTTCTCAGTGAACTTTGCGCCTCTGTGGTGAACTGAATAGTTTCCACTGAATTTTGATAAACAGGAGATCGACTATGAAATATTCTTTGTTGCTGACCGTTGGCGCCGCCAGTCTGCTGGCCGGTTGTTCCAAGAACAACGACTTTACCCCCGCGGTAGGCATGAATGGTGAGGCCATCTTTCAGGCCGCCTGCGCCGAATGTCATGAGGCGGATGACGGTGGTTATTATTTTGAATTGGCAAAGACGACGGATATCGGCAAAACGGTGCGTGGTGGTGGCTTGATGATGCCGGCTTTCCCCAATATTCAGGGTGAAGCGCTGCGGTCGCTGGAAGATTACGTGGCAGCGCATAGCCGTCAGGCCGAGTAGGCGGTACCTTCGGAAAGCCTGTTTTATGCAGATCATCCGCGGCAGCCACAATCTGCGCTCCCATCATCGGGGCTGCGTGGCCACCATCGGTAACTTCGATGGCGTGCACCTCGGCCATCAGGCCGTGCTGGGGCAGCTGGCGGAAAAGGCCGATGTGCTGGGTTTGCCGCTGGTGGTGGTGACTTTTGAGCCGCAGCCGGAGGAATATTTCCGCCCCGATGCCGCACCGTCGCGCCTTACCCGCCTGCGCGAAAAGGTGCAGGTCCTGCGGCGCTACGCCGTGGATCGGCTGCTGGTGTTGCGTTTCGATGCCCGCTTTGCCGCGCAGGTGCCGCAGGCATTTATCGACCGGGTGTTGGTGGACGGCCTCGGCATTCGCTATCTGGTCATCGGTGACGACTTCCGCTTCGGTAAACAGCGTGCCGGTGACTTCGAGATGCTCAGCAAGGCCGGCTGCGAACACGGCTTCGAGGTGGTGAACATGCATACCTTCAGCCTCGACAGCGAGCGGGTCAGCAGCACCCGGGTGCGTACGGCGCTGGGCGCGGGTGATCTGAATTCGGCGGAAAAACTGCTCGGCCGGCCCTATCGCATGAGCGGCCGTGTCGCCCATGGCGACAAGCTGGGGCGCACCATCGGCTTCCCTACCGCCAACATTCACCTGCACCGCAAGGCCACGCCGCTGCGTGGGGTGTTTGCCGTGGAGCTGTATGGCATCCACGGCGAACCCCTGCCCGGGGTGGCAAACCTGGGCACCCGGCCGACGGCATGCGGGCTGCGTACCCTGTTGGAGGTTCACCTGTTCGACTTCGAGGGCGATATTTACGGCGCGCATGTGCATGTAGAATTCCTGCACAAGCTGCGTAACGAACGTCGCTTCGACTCCCTCGATGCGCTGAAACAGCAAATACAATGCGATGCGGCGCAGGCGCGTGCCTTTTTGGCTGGCGGCTAGTCCGCGTAAGCCTGTAAAATGATCGGTTTCTGCGCCCGTCGCGCAAACCGTCGCCCGACCCATTGAACGTCGTGACCCATTGA
>CAZTPE010000389.1:0-2320 GCA_964614545.1 uncultured Ectothiorhodospiraceae bacterium | reverse complement strand
TAATCCGGACGATCAAAGGCCTGCGCGGCACGCAGGTACAGCACGGCCAGCTGGGCATTGCCGTAGAGCATCTTTTCGAAATGCGGTGTATACCAGCCGGGGTCGACGGTGTAACGGAAGAAACCACCACCCAACTGGTCACGCAGCCCCCGCAAGGCCATGCGGTCGAGGGTGAGGGTGAGAAATTCTTTCAGTGCGGCATCGGGCTTGTGCTGCCAGGCCGCCAGCAAGCTGCGTAGATGGGGCGCCAGGGGAAACTTGGTCTGCTCACCAAAACCGCCGGACATCTCATCGCCGAGCGTCAGCGCCTGACTCACCAGGACATCCTCATAGCGCCGCACATCCGCGGCCTTCAGCGCGGGCGCGGGCGTAAGGGGAGCGCCCTTCATGGCCTCTGCCGCCTTCGCCGCCACCTGTCTGAGATAGTCCGGCGCCTCCATCCACTGATCCTGCAGCTCGCTCAACAGGGTCTTGAAGCGGGCCGTGGGCAGGTAGGTCATGCCGACCAGCGGGTGGCCATCGGGGGTCAAAAAGACATTCAGCGGCCAGCCCGCCGAACCACGGGTGCGGGTGACGAATTCGATCAGGTAGGCATCCAGCGCCGGGTTCAGCTCCCGGTCCACCTTGATGGAAATGAAGTGCTCATTGAGATAGCGCGCCACGGCCTCGTCGCGATAGGTCTCGCGCTGCATGACATGGCACCAGTGACAGGCAAAATAGCCGATGGAGACGAACAGCAGCTTGTTTTCCCGTTTCGCCTGCGCCAGCACCTCGGCGGACCACGGCTGCCAGTCCACCGGGTCATCACCGTGCATGGCAAGATAGGGAGAATCACTGCCACGCAGGGTATTACCCGATGCCGCCATAGGGAGTAGAACCAGCAGCAGAAAAATCGACGATAGTGGGCGTGGGTGCATACGGTTCTCCTGGCACGGGGGCTTTCTCATTGGAACACGGATTGCCGCATTTGTTACAGGGCTGCTCCCTGCGCCGACAAAACCCGCCAATCCGCGCGTATTTATGCATCGCCGGCAGTGCTAGAATCAGGGAACTCGAAGCCACCCTATCGGAGTCCAGACATGAGCGCACAACCTGAATTCAACAAGACCCTCAGCGACGAAATCAACATCATGCCCGCCGCTCACGAAAAGCTGGTGGAACTGCTCGGCAGCGAGGAAGACATCAACGGCGTGCGCATCTTCGTCTCCGGCGGCGGCTGCAGCGGCATGACCTATGGCATGACCTTCTCCGAGACCCCCGGCGAGTACGACGCCATCCTCGAAAAAGACGGCCTGACCCTGTACATCGACGCCATAGCGCTGAGCTACCTCAACGGTGTGGAGATCGACTTCGTGCAGCAGGGCATGGGCGCCAGCTTCGTATTCCGTAATGCCTTCGCCGCCACCGGCGGTTCCGGCGCCTGCGGCGGCTGTGGCTCGGCGGGCTGAGCCGACGACGGGAACACCTCCCAGCGGCGGGCCGCGCCCGTGAATAATCTCCGCTTCGACAACGCCTTCATCCGCGAGCTGCCCGCTGACCTGGAATTCGGCCCGCACCAGCGCCAGGTAGAGCATGCGCTGTTTTCGCATGTCACACCGACGCCAGTGGCGGCACCGAAGCTGATCGCCCATTCCGCCGAGGTGGCAGAACTGCTGGGCATCGACGCCGCAAGCATCGACACCCCCTTCTTCGCCAAGGTCTTCGGTGGCAACGAACCCGTCGAAGGTATGCGGCCCTACGCCGCCAACTACGGCGGCCACCAATTCGGCCATTGGGCGGGCCAGCTCGGCGACGGCCGCGCCATCAGCCTCGGCGAGACCATCAATACCGCCGGTGAACGCTGGGAGCTGCAGCTCAAGGGCGCCGGCCCCACGCCCTATTCGCGTTCCGCCGACGGCCGCGCCGTGCTGCGTTCCTCGGTACGTGAATTTCTTTGCAGCGAGGCCATGCACCACCTCGGTGTGCCCACCACCCGCGCCCTCAGCCTGGTCGCCACAGGCGAGACGGTGGTGCGCGACATGCTCTACGACGGTAACCCCAAGGCCGAACCGGGCGCCGTGGTATGCCGCGTCGCACCCTCCTTCATCCGCTTCGGCAACTTCGAGCTACCCGCCGCGCGCGGCGACCTGCCGCTGCTGGAACAGCTGGTGGAATTCACCCTCCGCCGCGACTTCCCCCAGCTCGCCGCCAGCGGCCGCAGGGGCGACGCCCTACTCAGCGCGTGGTTCAGCGAGATCTGCGAGCGCAGCGCAGAAATGGTCGCGCACTGGATGCGCGTCGGCTTCGTGCATGGCGTGATGAACACCGACAACATGTCCAT
>CAZTPE010000388.1:0-2329 GCA_964614545.1 uncultured Ectothiorhodospiraceae bacterium | reverse complement strand
AAAGCCGTGCTCGCCTATTCCGGCGGGCTGGATACTTCCATCATCCTCAAATGGCTGCAGGACGAATACGACTGCGAGGTGGTGACCTTCACCGCCGATATCGGCCAGGGCGAGGAGGTTGAACCGGCGCGCGCCAAGGCCGAGGCGGCAGGTGTGAAGGAAATCTACATCGACGACCTGCGCGAGGAATTCGCCCGCGACTACGTGTTTCCCATGTTCCGCGCCAACGCCATCTACGAGGGCGAGTACCTGCTCGGCACCTCCATCGCCCGGCCACTGATCGCCAAGCGCCAGATCGAAATCGCCAACGAGACCGGCGCCGATGCCGTGTCCCACGGCGCCACCGGCAAGGGCAACGACCAGGTGCGATTCGAACTGGGCTATTACGCGTTGAAACCCGACGTGCATGTCATTGCCCCGTGGCGCGAATGGGATCTCAATTCACGTGAGAAGCTAATGGCCTATGCCGAGACTCACGGCATCCCGGTGGAGCAGAAGCGCGGCAAGAAATCACCCTATTCCATGGATGCCAACCTGCTGCACATCTCTTACGAAGGCGACATCCTCGAAGACCCCTGGGCCGCGCCCGAGGAAGACATGTGGCGCTGGACCGTGTCGCCACAGGACGCCCCTGATCAGCCTGCCATCATCGAGCTGACCTATGAGCGCGGTGACATCGTTGCCATCGACGGTGAGCGCATGACCCCGGCGCGGGTGATGGAGTCTTTGAATGAGCTGGCCGGCAGCCACGGCATCGGCCGTGACGACATCGTCGAGAACCGCTTTGTCGGCATGAAGTCGCGCGGCTGCTACGAGACCCCCGCCGGGACGGTGATGCTCAAGGGCCACCGTGCCATGGAGTCGCTGACTCTGGACCGTGAGGCGACGCACCTCAAGGACGAGCTGATGCCACGTTACGCCAAGCTGGTTTACAACGGCTTTTGGTGGAGTCCGGAGCGCGAAATGCTGCAGGCCATGGTCGATGCCTCACAGAAGACGGTGAATGGCCGCGTGCGCCTGAAGCTGTATAAGGGTAATGTCATTGTCGAGGGCCGTGAATCCGATAGCGATAGTCTGTTCGATGCCAGTATCGCCACTTTCGAAGACGACGAGGGAGCTTACAACCAGCAGGATGCGGAGGGTTTCATCAAGCTCAATGCCCTGCGTCTGCGTATTGCGGCGGTGCGAAGGGCAAAATAATCCGTCGCACCGTGCTTGGATGAAACCTGGCTGGCAGGGTTTCTGTTGCGCTGGCCGGAAACTGTGGCTATATTCCGGGGCGGACTCTAAACCTGTGGTTTCACTTTCGTGAGCTGTGACCAGAGAATTTTCTGATAATCCTAAATTAATCCGTTGAATCGTAGCGAGAGCGACTAGGGCGCTGAAGGTAAAAGACTTTTTAGGGTTTTTTGAATGATAGCGTATCACCCATATGGTGAGTTCAAAAAATCCTAAAAAGTCTTTTAGATTCTGTGCCATAGGTGTTCGCAGTAGATTCAACGGATCAATTTAGGATAATCCCTGCATTAGGTGGTTTGATTGCAATCCCGACTCAATCTCGTTAAGGGAATCAATCAAAAGGACTTGTCGGATTTCGCTGCGGCCTCCGGGGAGGGCGTCGTCGCCCTCGACCCCGCTGGCTGCCTGCTGGACATGAATCTGGAGGCCGAGCGCATCCTGGGCTGGACGGCAGCCGAGCTGAAAGGCAAGGACTTCTTCGCCGAAACCCATCTCAAATTTACCGACATCCGTACCCTGGGATCCGCGCCGTGCCCGGCGCTGAACAGCGTCAACTGTTCGCATCTCAATATCAACACCCGCCTGCAGCACCGCAACGGCACGTCGCTGGATGTGAGCTTTATGCTCTCTCCCTTGTTCGACGCCGGTCGTGTGGTGGGCAAGTTGTTCATTTTCCGTGAGCAGGGCAATGCGCAGAGTGGTACCGGCACGGAGGCGGTGCTGGTGGCCTCGTCGGCCAGCCTCATCGTCAGGCTGGACGCCGACGGACAGGTGCAGTTCTGCAACCATCCCGGCGACTGGCTGTTTGGCGACGAGCCCACCGCCGATTTTATTCCTGAAGCCATTGTCACTTTGCTACGTGAGTGTCCGAACCAGCTGGATCAGCAGACCCTGCTCGACCGCCGCTGGAGCAAGCATGGGGAGCGGGAAGTTTGTGTGTCGTGGTCCGTCTCGGTGCTGCGTGATGCCAGTGGTGCCGTGAGTGGCGCGGTGTGTGTCGGCACCGATTGTACCGACCACGATCTCTATGAAAAAACCCAGCGCCAGCAACGCCGCATGACACAGGCGGTGTTTGAGCATATCAATGACG
>CAZTPE010000387.1:0-2363 GCA_964614545.1 uncultured Ectothiorhodospiraceae bacterium | reverse complement strand
CAATGCCAGCCGCAGCAGCGCCCGCTGGATGCGGTCACCGGGATCATACCGGGTGCTGTACAGCTCGCCATCCGCGGTCTTGCCGACATTATCCCTGAGCAGGATCCGGGTAATTTCGGTGCTGGACATATTACCTGACTATTTTTATTAGACTGTCACGCGATTCTGACACCCGCAGCGAATCGAAATCAACCGCGCCATGCGTTACGCTACCCGCTAACTGCACAACCTGCGAGCCCTTCCATGCCCAAATTCCTCAAAATCACCCTTTATACCCTGGGCGCCGTCGTACTGCTCATTACTCTCACCCTGGTCGGCATTCTGCTGTTCATCGACCCCAATGACTACAAGGACGACATCACCACCGCTGTTCACGACGCCACCGGCCGCGAACTCACCATCGACGGCGATCTGGAACTCTCCGTGTTTCCCTGGCTGGGCCTTTCCCTGGGCCAGACCCGGCTGGGCAACGCAGCGGGGTTTGGCGACCAGCCCATGGCACAGGTTGAGGCGGTGGACATCAAGGTCAAGCTGCTGCCGCTGCTGAAAAGCCAGCTGGAAATGAAGACCGTGCTGCTGCGCGGCCTGCAGCTGAATCTGGCCCGCCACGCCGATGGCAGTAGCAACTGGGATGACCTCACCGGCCAGCCCGCAGAAGTCACCGAGACCCCGAGTGAAAAAGCCCCACCGACGGGCAAATCCGGCCCGCCACCGCTGGCGGCGCTGGCCATCGGCGGCATCGAGCTGAGCGATGCGCGCATCGTCTGGGACGACCAGCAGGGTGGCCAGCACATCACCATCGACAACCTGCAGCTGCAGACCGGTGCCCTGGCCCTGGGCGAACCCGTGGACATCCGCCTCTCGCTGGACGTGGAGACCCGCGAGCCCGCACTGCACAACCATATCGAGTTCTCCACCCGCGTCGCCATCGACGACGCCTTGCAACAGCTCAGCCTCAGCGGCCTGCAGCTGACCATCGACAGCCAGGGTGAGAGCCTGCCGGTCAGCCCGCTGAGCCTGCGTCTCGGCGCCGAAATAGCGGCCAATCTCGATGCACAACAGGCCACCGTTTCTGATCTACAGATCGACGTCCTCGGCACAGAACTACGCGGTGACGTGCGTCTTGAACAGTGGCAAAACGGTGATGCCCGCATCCGCATCGACATCAGCGACCCGCAGGCCCTCGCCGGCCTGCTACCGCCCGACCTCTCCAGCCAGCTGCTGAGTGAGTCTTCACTGACCACAGAGGCCACGTGGAATCTCGACCGACAGACCGCGACGGTCAAAACCCTGCAAATCAAGGCCGCCGGCCTGCAGATCGACAGCAACCTCGACGCCACGCAGATCATCGACGCCCCGCAGGCCAGTGGCCGGCTCAGCATCGCGGAGTTCTCGCCCCGCCAGCTGGCCGGCAACGCCAATATCGAGCTACCGCAAACCAGTGACCCGCAGGTACTCAATAAGGCCAGCCTGTCCCTGGACTTCGATGGTTCGCTGGATGCCATCAAACTGCAAAATCTCAAGCTGATCGCCGACGATACGCAACTCACCGGCAACGCCGCCGTAAGCAACTTCGATCAGCCCGCCATCCGCTTCAAGCTCGCCGTCGACGGCATCGACGTGGATCGCTACCTGCCACCACAGCCCGACACGCCACCCGCACCGGTGCCCGCCGGTGCTGCGGTGGAGGCCGCCGGCCTGCCGCTGGAGCCCCTGCGCGCGCTGGACGTGGATGGCCGCATTACCATCGGCACACTCAAGGCCGCCAACGCACGCCTCAGTGACATCCTGTTGGCCATCAAGGCCAAGGGCGGCCAGCTGCGTCTGCACCCGCTGCAGGCCAATCTATACGGCGGCAGCTACGCCGGCGACATCCGCATGGACGCGCGCAGTGACACGCCGAAGATCACCCTCAACGAGGTGATCAAAGACGTGCAGGCCGGCCCGCTACTCAAGGATGTGATGGGGGAGGCGCCCATTTCCGGCACCGCCAACCTGCAGGCCAATATCACCACCCAAGGCACCGAGCCAGAGGCGATGACGAAAACTCTCAACGGCACGGCACGCATGACATTCCTCAACGGCGCGGTTGAAGGCATCAACATCGGCCACATGCTGCGCAGCGCCCAGGCCAAGCTGAAGGGCCAGCCAGCGCCGCCGGAAGAACTGAAAAAGACCGACTTCGCCGAATTGTCCGCCAGCGTCAAGATCGACAACGGCGTGGTCACCAACAAGGATCTGTCGGCCAAGACACCACTACTGCGGATCAGCGGCAAGGGTACGGTGGATCTGCCAAAGGAGCGCCTCGACTACCGGCTCGTCAGCACCATCGTCAACACCGCCACCGGTCAGGCCGGCAAGGA
>CAZTPE010000386.1:0-2378 GCA_964614545.1 uncultured Ectothiorhodospiraceae bacterium | reverse complement strand
AGTGCTCAGGACTGAGTGGGAATTGCTCTCAGTCCTGAGTCCTCAGCACTCAGCACTATTTTTCACAGGGGTTTCGCGTGTCTGACGGCAGCATGATGGTGTTCACCGGGAACGCCAATCCACAGCTTGCACGATCGGTGGTGAACTACCTTAGTCTGCCCATGGGGCGGGCCAATGTGGGCAAGTTCAGCGACGGAGAGGTCGCGGTGGAAATCATGGAAAATGTCCGCGGTCGGGACATCTTCGTGGTGCAGCCCACCTGTACGCCTACCAACGACAATCTGATGGAGCTGCTGGTGATCATCGACGCGCTGCGTCGCGCCTCGGCCTATCGCATTACCGCCGTCATTCCCTATTTCGGCTATTCGCGTCAGGATCGCCGCCCGCGCTCGGCGCGCGTGCCGCTGACCGCGCGGCTGGTGGCGGACATGATTACAACCGCCGGCGCCGACCGCGTGCTGACCGTCGATTTGCACGCCGATCAGGTACAAGGTTTCTTCGACAAGCCGGTGGACAATATTTACGCCTCGCCGATTTTGCTGGGCGACATCTGGCGCCAGGAATACTCAGAGCTGATGGTGGTGTCGCCGGACGTGGGAGGCGTGGTGCGTGCCCGTGCCCTGGCCAAGCGCCTCGACGATGCCGACCTGGCCATTATCGACAAGCGCCGCCCGCGCGCCAACGAGGCCAAGGTGATGAATATCATCGGTGACGTGGAAGGTCGCACCTGCGTGTTGGTGGACGATCTGGTCGATACCGCCGGCACCCTGTGCAAGGCCGCACAGGCACTGAAAGACAACGGCGCGGCGCGGGTGATGGCCTACTGTACCCACCCCGTGCTGTCCGGCCCGGCGGTGGAAAACATCGAGACTTCCGTGCTCGACGCGCTGGTGGTCACCGATACTATTCCATTGACCCCCGAGGCCCAGGCCTGCACGCGCATCCGCCAGCTCTCCATCGCCGAGCTGCTGGCCGAGACCATGCGCCGGGTCAGCAACGAGGAGTCGGTCAGCTCGCTGTTCATGGATTAACTGTATTATTCGCAGGGCTGGATAGCCCTGTAATAATCCGCGCCCCTGGTCGCAAGGGGCGCGGTTTTTGTCACTACTGATTGGAGCAAGACAATGAAAGTCGATTTTACACTGACCGCCGAACACCGGACGGACGTGGGGAAAGGTGCGAGCCGCCGCCTGCGTCATGCCGGCAAGATTCCCGCCGTGATGTACGGCGCGGGCGAAGATCCGGTTTCCCTGACCCTGGATCATGACAGCTTCATGCACCGCCTGGAGCACGAAGCCTTCTATTCCCATATTCTCACCCTCAGCGTTGATGGCAAGACTTACAAGGCGGTGCTGAAAGACCTTCAGCGTCATCCGGCCAAGAGCCGTATGCTGCACGCTGATTTTCTGCGTGTGGGCGAGAACGACGTTATCCACATGTCCGTGCCGCTGCATTCCATCGGTGAAGATATTGCCCCGGGTGTCAAGACCGGTGGTCTGGTATCGCACCTGATGAGTTCGGTGGAGATCATCTGCAAGGCCGGTGAGCTGCCCGAGTACCTCGAAGTGGATCTGTCCACCCTTGAGGCCGGTGATTCTTTGCACCTGAGCGACATCAAGCTGCCCGAAGGGGCCGTTATCGCCGCCCTTCAGCATGGCGAGGATCACGATCTGCCGGTGGCCAGCATCCACATGCCGCGTGGTACCAGCAGTGATGACGAGGCCGAAGAAGGTGAGGTGAGCGAGGAAGAGCCCGCCGAATAAGGGCGCCTTTTCTTGATCGACGGAAAGCCGGCGTTGTCTAACTCTGTGCAGCTCATCGTCGGCCTGGGGAATCCCGGGCCGAAGTATGCACAGACGCGGCACAACGTCGGCTTTTTGCTGGTCGATGAACTGGCGCGCAGCAAGGGCGCCACGTTCCGGCCTGAGGCCAAGTTTCATGGCGAAGTTTGCAAGCTGCACCTGGACGACCACGAGCTGTGGCTGCTCAAGCCAAACACCTTCATGAACCGCAGTGGACAGGCCGTGGCCGCGCTAACGCGTTTTTACAAGATTCCGCCCGAGGCCATTCTGGTGGTGCATGACGAGCTGGATATCCCGGCCGGTCAGTTACGCCTGAAGAAGGGTGGCGGGCATGGCGGGCACAATGGCCTGCGTGACATCATCAGCCAGTTGGGCAGTCGCGAGTTTCTGCGCCTGCGCATCGGCATCGACCATCCGGGGCATGCGAGCGAAGTCAGCAACTATGTGCTGAGCAAGGCCAGCCCCGACGACCGTATCAGTACCGAGGCGGCCATTGACGAGGCCTTGCGCACGTTGCCGCAGATCATCGACGGCGACCTGCAGGCGGCCATGAACCGGCTGCATAGCCGTAAATAG
>CAZTPE010000385.1:0-2385 GCA_964614545.1 uncultured Ectothiorhodospiraceae bacterium | reverse complement strand
ACAAAGGCGATGATGGTCGAGCCCGCATTCATGGGCCCCGCATCGCGGATGATCCTGCCGCCGCGCACCTTGATGGCCTCCGTGGCCTGATACACGTCATCCACCTCGATGGCGATATGGCCGAAGCCCGTGCCCGGATCGTAGTGGTCGACACCCCAGTTGTAAGTCAGCTCCAATACCGTATTCACCGCCTCATCACCATAGCCGAGAAAGGCCAGGGTGAACTTGCCTTCGGGATAATCCCTGCGCCGCAGCAATTGCATGCCCAGCACCTCCGTGTAAAAGCGAATCGAGCGGTCGAGGTCGCCGACGCGCAGCATGGTGTGAAGTATTCTCATGGGTTTTTCCTCCGCTGAAATTGTTGCAATGTCGGCAAGCAGTGCGTATTTCAGTCTGCCTGCAGGCTCTTGGACACCACCTCAAAGACATCCTTCGACAGACCGGGCTCGGCGAGCAGGCGTTGCAGCTGTGCCTGCATCAGGGCCTGGCGTTCTTGCTCGTATTTGCGCCACTGGGTGAAGGGGGTGGTGAGGCGCGCGGCGACCTGCGGGTTGAGCGTATCGAGTTCGAGAATGTGGTCGGCAAGAAAGGCGTAACCGGTACCGTCGGCGGCATGGAAGCAGGCCGGGTTGGCGCTGGCGAAGGCGCCGATGAGGGCGCGCACCTTGTTGGGGTTCTTGAGGGTGAAGGCCTCGTGTTCGGTGAGGGCCCGCACCCGCGCCAGGGTATCGGGCAGGGGCGCAGTGGCCTGGATGCTCAACCACTTGTCCACCACCAGCGGCTCATCACGCCAGCGCTGGTAGAAGGCGGCCAGGGCGCGTTCGCGGGCCTCAATGGCCTGGCTGGCGAGACTGGCAAGGGCGGCCATGCTGTCGGTCATGTTACCGGCATCATTGAATTGCCGTTCGGCGAGGGCGATGGCGGCCTCGTCGCCGATGCGGGACAGGTAGCCCAGGCAGGCGTTCTTCAGTGCGCGGCGGCCGATGGATTCGCCGTCAATACGGTATTCACCACTACCGGCATTTTCCGCATACACGGCCTCCAGCTGCGGGCGCAGGCGTTCAGCGAGGGCACGGCGCAGGAAGTTGCGCGCCTCATGGATAGCCTGCGGGTCGATGGGCTGGATGAATTCGGCGAGGTAGTTTTCCACCGGCAGGCCGAGGGCCAGGGCGGCGAAGGCGGGGTCAAGGCGTTGGTCGTCAAGAGTGCGGGCGAAGGCCTCGGCGAAGGCGTCGTCGAGCTGCAGGGGCCGGCCGGCATGGATGTCATCCACCAAGCCCATAAGGGTCTTCACCGCCATCTGCTGGCCGGCCTCCCAGCGGCTGAAGGGGTCGCTGTCGTGGGCCATAAGGAAATAGCGCTGGCTATCGTCGAGGTCATCTTGCAGTTTCACCGGCGCGGAGAAGCCGCGCAGCAGGGAGGGCACGGCGCCTGCGGGCACGTCTCGGAAGGTGAAGGACTGTTCAGCCTCGCGCAGATGCAGGACACGGGTGGTGTCCGTTGCCTGCTCTTCGCCATCGAGGCACAGGGGCAGCTCATTGCCTGCGGCATCCAGCAAGCCCATCGCCAGCGGGATGTGGAAGGGCTGCTTTTCGGGCTGGCCCGGCGTCGGGGGACAGCTTTGTGTTATGCCCAGGGTCAGGGTTTTCTGCTCGGCATCGTAGCGGTGGCTGACATTCAGTGCCGGCGTGCCGGCCTGGCTGTACCACAAGCGGAACTGGCTGAAGTCGGCCTGATTCGCATCCTCAATGGCCTTGACAAAATCATCGGTGGTCACCGCCTGTCCGTCGTGGCGCTCAAAATAGAGATCGGTGCCACGACGAAAGTCCTCGGGGCCGACCAGGTGGGCCAGCATGCGCACCACCTCCGCGCCCTTGTTGTACACGGTGACGGTGTAGAAGTTGTTGATCTCCACGTAGGAATCCGGCCGTACCGGATGGGCCATGGGGCCGGCGTCCTCGCGGAACTGGTGGGTGCGCAGCACATTGACGTCCTCGATGCGCTGCACACCTCTAGAGTTCATGTCGGCGCTGAATTCCTGGTCGCGGAATACGGTGAAGCCTTCTTTCAGGCTGAGCTGGAACCAGTCACGGCAGGTGACGCGGTTGCCCGACCAGTTGTGGAAATATTCGTGGGCGATGACGCTCTCTATCCCCAAATAGTCGGCATCGGTGGCGGTGTCCGGGCGCGCCAGCACGTAGCGCGAGTTGAACACGTTGAGGCCCTTGTTTTCCATCGCCCCCATGTTGAAGTCATCCACGGCGACGATCATGTACAGGTCGAGATCATACTCACGGCCGTAGGTCTCTTCGTCCCAGCGCATGGCCTTCTGCAGCGAGCGCATGGCGTGTTCGCACTTGTCGATATTGTGATGCTGCACGTAGA
>CAZTPE010000384.1:0-2400 GCA_964614545.1 uncultured Ectothiorhodospiraceae bacterium | reverse complement strand
TTTGTTACCGAATTTTACGCATGGACCACTAGCACCAACAATGAAGCAAATCCAACTGCAAATTCTTGATCCACGTATCGGCACAGAAATCGAGCTGCCCCACTACGCCACCGACGGCTCCGCCGGCATGGACCTGCGCGCGCTACTCGACACCCCGCTGGAGATCCGCCCCGGTGAAACGCAACTGATACCCACCGGCATTGCCATCCACATCGGCGACCCCGGTCTGGCGGCGGTGCTGCTGCCGCGCTCCGGCCTGGGCCACAAACACGGCATCGTGCTGGGCAATCTTACCGGGCTGATCGATTCCGACTATCAAGGCCAGCTGTTCGTCTCCTGCTGGAACCGCGGCAACGACGCCTTCACCATCAAGCCCGGTGACCGCATCGCGCAGATGGTGTTCGTGCCCGTCGTACAAGCCAGCTTCGAGATCGTCGAGTCCTTCGACGAGAGCGACCGTGGTGAGGGCGGGTTTGGTCATACCGGTCACCGTTAAATCGGTCACAACTTGTAAATTATTGTGGAAGCGGCTTCAGCCGCGATGCAGAATTCGACAGGATCATCGCGGCTGAAGCCGCTCCCACAGATCTCTGTTCGTGAGCAATAGCCATGTCCCCCGGGCGTGAAGTCAGACGGAATTAACAGCCTCCCCACAAGCTGTTACCCTACGCGCACTTTTGCGTGTACCCATCACCACAGGACGTGCCCATGACCTCTCCCGCATCCGCCATCGACCCCTCCATCTTCAAGGCCTACGACATTCGCGGCATCGTCGATGAGTCGCTGACCATCGATGCCGTGTACTGGATCGGCCGCGCCCTGGGCGCAGAGGCCGAGGCGCGCGGCGAGCAGCATATTTATGTGGCGCGCGACGGCCGTCTGTCCGGGCCGAAGCTGATCGAGGCCCTGATCCGCGGCCTGCGCGAAGCCGGGCGTGACGTCACCGACCTCGGCATGGTGCCCACGCCGGTGCTGTATTATGCCGCCTACGCGCTGGGCACCGGCTCCGGCATCATGCTGACCGGCAGCCACAATCCGCCCAACTACAATGGTCTGAAAATGGTCATCGGCGGCACCACCCTGGCAGGCCCTGACATTCAGGCCCTGCGCCAGCGCATTGAAACCAGCGATTTCAGTGAGGGCGAGGGCCGCTTCGACAGCGCCGACGTGGTATCCCAGTATATTGAACGCATCACCGGCGACGTGAAACTGGCGCGACCCATGAAGGTCATCATCGATTGCGGCAACGGCGTCGCTGGCGATGCCGCACCGCGCTTGCTGCGGGCGCTGGGTTGCGACGTCACCGGGCTGTTCTGTGAAATCGACGGCAATTTCCCCAATCACCACCCAGATCCCAGCCAACCGGAAAACCTCGAAGATCTGCAACGCGCCCTGCGTGAGCAGCACGCCGATATAGGCCTTGCCTTCGACGGCGATGGCGACCGCCTCGGCGTGGTTACTTCCAGTGGTGCGGTGATCTGGGCCGACCGGCAGATGATGCTCTATGCGCGCGACGTGATTTCGCGTAATCCCGGCGCCGAGATTATTTACGACATCAAGTGCACCAGCCACCTGGCGCGGGTCATCGAGGAGGCCGGTGGCAAGCCGCTGATGTGGAAGACCGGGCATTCCTTCGTCAAGGCGAAACTCAAGGAGACCGGCGACCTGCTGGCCGGCGAGATGAGCGGCCATATCTTCTTCAAGGAGCGCTGGTACGGATTTGACGACGCCTTGTATACGGCAGCACGTCTGCTGGAGATCCTCGCCGCCGACGGCCGCCCGGCCGACGAGATCTTCAACGCCCTGCCCGACAGCATCAACACCCCGGAGCTGAAACTACACACCGCCGAGGGCGAGAACCACGCCCTAATGGAAAGGCTGCAGGTGGCAGCGGACTTCCCCGATGCCACGATCACCACCATCGACGGCATCCGCGCCGACTTCGCCGACGGCTTCGGCCTAGTGCGCGCCTCCAATACCACCCCCTGCCTGGTGATCCGTTTCGAGGCCGAGGACGAAGCAGGCCTGATGCGCATTCAGGGCGAATTCCGTCAGTTGATCCTGTCGCAGGCACCCGAGGCTGAGTTGCCGTTCTGAGGTATGGCTTTTGGGATCCGCAAATAGATGCGAATAGAGTCCAAGCGTAGATCCAGGTGGCGCAGGCATTCCAATGTCGCATGCATTTTGTTGGGGTTCGCAAGCTCACCGCCAACCTACAGTCCCGTCGCGCCATGGCCGACCGGCCACACCAATGGACGCAAATTTCACGAGTCTTTATTGGCGTTTATTTGCGCTCATTCGCGGACAGCCTAAGCAGGAACCCCTACCTCGGTGGTGAAATCCACCCGCGCCACTTACAATACCGCCATGACTCTCAACGCCAAATCCGCCATGAACGTG
>CAZTPE010000383.1:0-2433 GCA_964614545.1 uncultured Ectothiorhodospiraceae bacterium | reverse complement strand
ACATGGCCTGGAACTCCACCATGAACACGGTGGAAGTGCGCAAGATGCTCAACGATAAGGACGAAGACGGCGAATACAAGATCCCGTACATCATCGTCTGCGATGCCTTCCAGTCCGAGATGGTGGCCTTCGCCGACCTGGTGCTGCCCGATACCACCTATCTGGAACGTCACGATGTGATGTCCATGCTCGACCGCCCCATTTCCGAATTCGACGGCCCGGCAGACTCCGTGCGCATCCCGGTGCTGCCACCCACCGGCGAGTGCAAGCCCTTCCAGGAGGTGCTCATCGAGCTGGGCTCACGCCTGGGATTCCCGGCCTTCACCCACGAGGATGGCACGCGCAAATTCCGCGACTACCCGGACTTCATCACCAACTTCGAGACCGAACCCGGCTCCGGCATCGGCTTCCTCGCCGGCTGGCGCGGCAAGGGCGGCGAGAAGGCCATGCGCGGCGAACCCAACCCCAAGCAGTGGGAAATGTACGAAAAGAACAACTGCGTATTCCACTACGAGCTGCCCAAGTCCTACCAGTACATGCGTAACTGGAATCAGGGCTACCTGGAGTGGGCCCAGTACCACCGCCTAACGCGCTACACGGACCCCATCAACATCCACATCTATTCCGAGGTGTTGCAGAAATTCCGTCTCGCCGCGCAGGGCAAGTACGGTGGCAAGCAGCCGCCGGATCGCCTGCGTGAGCGCATCGAGACCTACTTCGACCCGCTGCCGTTCTATTACGAGCCACTGGAAGGCCAGCTCAGCGACAAGCACAAGTATCCACTCAACGCCGTTACCCAGCGCCCCATGGCCATGTATCACTCATGGGATTCGCAGAACGCCTGGCTGCGTCAGATCCACGCCCACAACTACCTGTACATGAGCCCCAAGGTGGGTGCCGCCGGCGGTTTCGACGACGGCGACTGGGTGTGGGTGGAGTCCATGCACGGCCGCGTGCGCTGCATGTGCCGCTTCTCCGAAGCGGTAGAGCCCGGCACCGTGTGGACCTGGAATGCCATCGGCAAGGCCAAGGGCGCCTGGAACCTGACCCCGGACGCCAACGAGTCGCAACAGGGTTTCCTGCTCAACCACCTGATCTCCGAGGAGCTGCCGGCCCACAAACACGGTGCCAGCCTGTCGAACTCCGACCCCATCACCGGCCAGGCCGCCTGGTACGACGTGCAGGTGCGTGTGTACAAGGCCGATCCGAGTGAAAAAACGGAGACCTCACCACAATTCGACAACATGCTGCCCGTGCCCGGACAGCCCGAGCGCAAGTCCTGGCTTGCCTACTTTGCCGGCAAGCGCCCGAGCAAACTCAATATCGGAAAAAGAAAGTAGGGTGGGCAGCGCCCACCATTCGGCACGTTTAAATACAGTGGCTGGTGGGCCATGCCCACCCTACGACATATTGGTACAGATATGACCCAACTGGCCTTAGTGATTGACCTCAACGTCTGCGTCGGCTGTCACGCCTGCGTCACCAACTGCAAACAGTGGAACACCTCCGGCAGTGCCGGCCCGCTGGTGGACGAGCGCCCCTACGGCAAGGATCCCACCGGCACCTTCTTCAACCGCGTGCAGACCTTCGAAGTGGGTTGTTTCCCGCACACCGAAACCGTGCATTTCCCGAAAAGCTGCCTGCACTGCGAAGATCCGCCCTGCGTACCCGTGTGCCCCACCGGCGCCAGCTACAAGCGCAAGGAAGACGGCATCGTGCTGGTCGATTACGACAAGTGCATCGGCTGCAAGTACTGCTCCTGGGCCTGCCCGTATGGCGCACGCGAAATCGACGAGCAACAGAAGGTAATGAAGAAATGCACCCTGTGCGTCGATCGCATCTACGACGAAAGCCTGCCGGAAGCCGAGCGCAAGCCCGCCTGTGTGCTGGCCTGCCCGACCTCGGCACGCATGTTCGGTGACGTGCATGACCCGGAATCCGAGGTCTCCGTGGCAATCCGCGAACAGGGCGGTTATCCGCTGATGCCCGAATGGGGCACCCAGCCGAGCAACCACTACCTGCCACGCCGAAAGACCAAGATGAAGATTCACAAGGACGAACTGGTGCGCGTCGACAACCCGCTGAAGAAGGAAGGTCATCTGCCCAAGGTGGACGAGGACGAGAGCTTCCTCGAAGACTCGGCGAGCTGGTAAACGTCCAGGTTGGCTGGGCAATGCCCGCCCAATAAAACCAGGCACAGATGAGACTCTTGCAAAACCATTTCACAATAAGGAAGAGTCAATGTCTTACGACAAAAGGCGTGCCGTAAGCCATTGATTCCTCGTTGTTGTAAAATAGTTGTCATCATTCAGCTCACCAAAAAGAGACATAGAGAAATGGGATATCCATCTTGTGCGCCATGCGCACGATGGGCCCTGCACAGATCCATTCCATTGACGTATGCTCTATCACCGATAGAGCCTGCCCCGCGAG
>CAZTPE010000382.1:0-2454 GCA_964614545.1 uncultured Ectothiorhodospiraceae bacterium | reverse complement strand
TTCGCCAACTCAAAATAGATGTTTTGAAAGCCGCGGGTATAACGTGGCCCGTAGTTGGGTGGAAGGTGCATGCCGATCAGCAGCACGCGGGCGCCGTGCTCCTTTGCGGCGATAATCATTTTTTGCAGGTTGTTGCGTATCTGCGCCAGTGGCAGGCCGCGCAAGCCGTCGTTGGCGCCCAGCTCGATGATAACGGTGGCCGGTTGATGGCGCGCCAGTGCCGGTCCGAGGCGGCTGAGTCCGCCGGCGGTGGTCTCACCACTGATGCTGGTGTTCACCACGTGGTGCGGGAACCCTTCGCGTTGCAGGCGTGCTGCCAACAGGTTCACCCAACCTTGGTGCTGGTCGATGCCGTGGCTGGCGCTTAAACTGTCTCCCATCACCAGGATCACCGGGGCCGCTGTGGCGGTGCCGGTGAATATCCCGACGCAGAATAAAACCATGAGGATGTTGAGTCGCATGTCGCAGAGCTTAAGTGAGGTTGTGCTGAAAGTGGAGGGGCTGGGCAAGGATGTGCCTTCGTTGGCGGGTGAAAGTGCCAGCGATGAGGATGGCCGACTGACGATTTTGAGCGATATCGACCTGGCTATTCTCGCCGCTGAATCAGTGGCCATCACTGGGCCGTCGGGCTCCGGCAAGTCCACCCTGCTGGGGTTGCTGGCGGGGCTGGACGACCCCAGCTGTGGACGGGTGCTGCTGGACGGTGTGGATCTCGGTGCCCTCGGTGAGGATGACCGTGCCAGCCTGCGTGCCGAGAAGCTGGGTTTCGTGTTTCAGTCCTTCCAGTTGTTGCCCATGCTCACGGCGCTGGAAAATGTCATGTTGCCGCTGGAGCTGGCGGGACGCAATGATGCCCGGCATCGGGCCGCGGATGTGCTGGCTCGGGTGGGATTGGGCGAGCGTCTGCAACATACGCCCCTACAGCTCTCCGGTGGTGAACAGCAGCGTGTCGCCATCGCCCGCGCCTTTGCTGTCGGGCCGTCGCTGCTGCTGGCGGACGAGCCGACGGGCAATCTCGATCCGCACACCGGCGAACGGGTCATCCAACTGTTGTTTGACCTCAACCGCGAGCAGGGCACCACCCTGGTGCTGGTGACCCACGACCGTGAGCTGGCAGCCCGCTGTGACCGCGTGCTGAGCCTGCGTGATGGCCGGCTGGTGGCCGGGACATGACGCGCCTAGCGCTGCGTCTGCTGCGGCGAGACTGGCGCAGTGGCGAACTGCGGGTGCTGCTGGCGGCGCTGCTGATCGCCGTCACCTGCGTCACCGCGGTGGCTTTTTTTACTGATCGCATCGGCCAGGCCCTGGGCCGCCAGGCCGGCGAGCTGCTGGGTGCCGACCTGCGGCTGCTGGCCGATCATCCGCTTCCGCCGGCGTGGCGGACACGGGCCGAGACGCTGGGCCTGCGCCACGCCGAATTCCGTGCTTTCCGCAGTATGGTGATGGCGGGCGAAGGCGCACGACTGGCGGAGATCAAGGCCGCCGGGCCGGGTTATCCCCTGCGTGGCCAGCTACGCACGGCGCCAGTGCCGTTCGCGGCCACCCAGACCCGCACGGGGCCGCCACCGCGCGGTGCGGCGTGGGTGGAACCGCTGCTGTTGCAGCAACTCGGGCTTGAGGTGGGGGATCGTGTCGAGGTGGGCGACGTCACGCTGCGTATCGCTGCCGTACTCAGTTATGAGCCGGATCGCAGCGGCGCCATGTTCAGCATTGCCCCGCGCCTGTTGATGAATCTCGCCGATCTGCCCGCCAGTGGCCTGGAACAGGAAGGCAGTCGCATGCAGTACACGCTGCTGCTGGCGGGCGAGGCTGAGGCCGTGGCGCGTTTTCGCGCAGCGATAACAAACCAGCTCGAACCGGGTGAACGCATGGAGGGCGTGCGCGATGCACGTCCGGAGGTTCGCAACGCCCTGCAACGGGCACAACAGTTTCTCGGCCTGGCCGCCGTGGTGGGCGTGGTGTTGGCCTGCGTGGCCATCGCCATGGCGGCGCGGCGCTTTGCCCGTCGTCACCTCGACACCTGTGCCGTGCTGCGTTGCCTGGGCGCGCGGCAGGGGCAGATCAACCGTCTGTTTCTGTGGCAGATGTCTGTCCTTGGTGTGCTGGCGGGGGTGGTCGGCTCGCTGCTGGGCTTTGCCGCGCAGGGGGTGCTGGTGGTGCTGTTGGGGCCGCTATTTATGGTGAGCCTGCCCCCGGCCTCACTGATGCCGGTGTTGATGGGGATGGCCGTGGCCCTGGGTGGTCTATTGGGCTTTGCCCTGCCACCGGTGATGCAGCTCAAGTCGGTGCCGACCCTGCGCGTGTTGCGTCGCGAACTGGGCGGTCTGCGCCCGGCCAGCGCCGGCTCCTATTTGCTGGGGCTGGCGGTTCTCGCCGCGCTGATAGGGTGGCAGGCGGGCGATGGGCCGCTGGCCCTGGCGATGATCGCCGGGATTGTTGCCACCGCGCTGGTGC
>CAZTPE010000381.1:0-2473 GCA_964614545.1 uncultured Ectothiorhodospiraceae bacterium | reverse complement strand
GGCCTTCGATCATCACCTGCACATCGTGCTGCCAGGCAATCTTGGTCAGCTCGCCGAGGGTCTCCAGCTCGCCGAACTGGGCCTCGTCGTTGGCGTCGGCCAGCGAGCCGGGGCGCAGGCCGTCGCCCAGTGAAAAGGCCACGTCGTAGGCCTTCATGATCTCGCAGATTTCCTCGAAGTGGGTGTAGAGGAAATTCTCCTGATGATGCGCCAGGCACCACTTGGCCATGATGGAGCCACCGCGCGAAACGATGCCGGTGACGCGGCTGGCAGTGAGCGGCACGTAGCGCAGCAGCACACCGGCGTGGATGGTGAAGTAGTCCACGCCCTGCTCGGCCTGCTCGATGAGGGTGTCGCGCATGATCTCCCAAGTGAGATCCTCGGACTTGCCGTTGACCTTTTCCAACGCCTGGTAGATAGGCACGGTGCCGATGGGCATGGGAGCATTGCGCAGGATCCACTCACGGGTCTCGTGGATGTTCTTGCCGGTGGACAAGTCCATCAGGGTGTCGCCGCCCCAGCGCGCCGACCAGGCCATCTTCTCCACCTCTTCGTCGATGGAGGAGGTGACCGCGGAGTTGCCGATATTGGTATTGATCTTCACGCGGAAATTACGGCCGATGATCATCGGCTCCAACTCCGGATGGTTGACATTGGCGGGAATGATGGCGCGGCCGGCGGCCACTTCACTGCGTACGAATTCGGCGGTAATTCCGTCGGGCAGGTTGGCACCGAAGTTCTGCCCCGGGTGCTGGCGCAGCAGCTTTGCATAACGCGGATCGGCGCGCAGCTCATTCAGACGCTGGTTCTCGCGGATGGCGACGTATTCCATCTCCGGCGTGATGATGCCCTGGCGTGCATAGTGCATCTGGCTCACATTCTTGCCGGCCACAGCGCGGCGCGGCGGGCGGATGTGCTCGAAACGCAGGTGCGCCAGCGCCTCTGCACTCTGCCGCTGCTGGCCGTATTCAGAGGTCGGCCCGGGCAGCCGCTCGGTATCACCACGCTCTTCGATCCAGCCGCTACGCACGTCGGGCATGCCCTTCATCAGATCCACTTCAATGGTGGGATCGCCAAAGGGGCCGGAGGTATCGTAGACCGTGATGGGTGGGTTTTCTTCCTCGCCCAGCATCCCCGAAGTGGGCGACTGCGCAATCTCGCGCATGGGCACGCGCAGGTCCGGACGCGAACCCTGCACGTAAATTTTCGTCGCATTGGGAAAAGGCCGCGTGACCTCTTCGGACAGCTTGGCCGTCCTCTGCTGGAATTCTTCGGGAATGGCGCTCATGGTGTTGTCCTCTATTGTTCGACTCGGCTGGAGGCAACACGGACGCAGAAGACGCAGAATCTCGCTTCCCTACGCCGGTGCTAACCGGGTCAGGTTCAAAGGGTATTTCTCAGTTCCCCCGCAAAAATTAAGGGAACACCCCCAGCAACGTACTAAAGGTGGATTATACAAAATATCGCCGCCAGCGTCTGCGCATACCCGCCACTCCCTTGCCACCCCCCCGCAAACCCCTTAACCTTGGCCGTTTCCCGAGCAATCAACCTAAAGGACAAGCAGCGATGTCCCTGAATTTTGAACAAGCCCGTTTCAACATGATTGAGCAGCAAATCCGCCCCGCCGAAGTGCTGGACTATCGGGTGCTCGACACGATTGCCGCCACACCGCGCGAGGACTTCGTCCCCGAGGACTACCGCGAACTGGCCTTCTCCGATATCAATATTCCTATCAGCAATGATGAAATCATGATGAAGCCCATCATGGAGGCCCGCCTGTTACAGGCACTGGACGTACAGCCCGGAGACAAGATCCTCGAGATCGGCACCGGCAGTGGTTATTTCACCGCCCTGCTGGCCAGGCTGGGGCAGAGCGTCGACAGCGTCGATATCGATCCCGCCCTGCAACAGCAGGCTCAGATGCGCCTCACCGCACAGGGCATCGACAACACCCGCCTGATCGAAGGCGACGGCGCGCGCAGCTGGGACCAAGGCGACAGTTACGACATCATCGCCATCACCGGCTCACTGCCTATCCTGCCCGAAAGCATGAAACGGAAGCTCAGCATCAATGGCCGTCTGGTCGCCATCATCGGCACCGCACCGGTCATGGAGGCCACCCTGATTACCCGTCTCAGCGATGAGCAATGGACCATCGACGCCCTCTACGAGACGGAACTACCGGCGCTCAAGAATGCCGAACAGCCGCAGGGGTTTGTGTTCTGAGGCAATATACATTAGCATTTACTAATATTATCTGAATGGCGGGCAGAGCCATAAAGGGCGCCCGGCGACACCCCTGTCACTGGGCGTCTTTGTCTATCAACGGAGCAAGGTGCCATGTCAAAACGTTTCATTCCTCTGGGATTTGCCATCAGCTGCTGTATCAGCGGCGCGGTTCTGGCCGAGGATCTCCTCGACACCTACCAACTGGCGAAGCAGAATGATCCGCAGCTGGCCGCCGCCGAGGCCA
>CAZTPE010000380.1:0-2486 GCA_964614545.1 uncultured Ectothiorhodospiraceae bacterium | reverse complement strand
CATTGGTTTCATCCTGGTGCTGCGGCTCGCGCAGGGTGTCTTCCTGGCGGATGTCAGCGTGGGAAATGCCGTGCAGCAGCATGTTCATTTTGCAGATAGACCAGGTGGTGCCCATCTTCTCCTGACCATAAAGTACCAGCTCATTCGCATCGCCCCCTTTTTCGCGCAGGTAGTCGCGCATCTGGATCAGCATGCCACCGGAGCCGACCGTGGGGTCATAGACGTGCATGTCCTCTTCCGGGTCGCAGATCTCGACACAGATGCGCACCACCTCGGCGGGGGTGTAAAACTCGCCGGCCTTTTTGCCGGCCGAGTCGGCGAAATATTTGATCAGCCATTCATAGGCGGCACCAAGCAAATCCGGGAACTCGAAGTCGCTGTCCTTGAGGGGGATCTTTTCGAAGTTCTGCACAAAATCGGCCAGGGTGTCGTCATCCAGGGTGCGCTGGCCGATCTTTCGATTGAAATTGATGCCCTTGAGCACGTCTTGCAGGGCGTCCGGGTTGGCGTCTTCGATGGCCTCCAGCGCCTTGTTCAGGGTGGTACCGACGTTGTCCTTGACGTGTTTCAGGGCCGGACGCTGGATGATCTTTTTCTGACCATCTTCCACCATCTCCTCTTCCCAGCCCTGATTCCAGCGGGCGCGGGGCGGTACGAAGAAGTATTTGCCGGAGTAGTGGTCGGGGTCGTTCAGCTCAATCTCGATGTCTTCGGCAGACATCCCCCGGGCCGTGAACTGACTGCGCAGTTCGGCCTGACGCTGGTCAAACAGGTCGCTGGCTCGCTTGAGGAACAGCATGCCGAAGATGTATTCCTTGTATTCGCTGGCATCCATGCTGCCGCGCAGGTCGTCACAGGCGGTAAGCAGCAGGCTTTCCAGGCGGGCAAGGGTCAACTTCATTGATGGTCTTCCTTTAAATGGGTCTGTGGCTCGGGGATCGCTATGCCAGTGCGCTTGCAGTGGTCACGAATCATGACCTCCACCATGTTGGCGATGGAGCGATGCTCCTGTTTTGCGGCGGTGCGTAGCGCCTCTTTCAGGCCCGGGTCGATGCGAAATGTCAGCGTGGCGGTCTTAGTGATGGCCATTGTCTCCCCCGTAATGACGGATACTGCAGAGGTGCTGCAATATACTTTATCGGCTACCGAGCAGCCAGAGGGACTTCAGGCCATGTTCAGTCCCGCCATCGACAACCGTAGCGCCATACCCCTATGAGTTAAAAAAGCTGGAGGTGAACATGAGCGGCATGGGTAGCGGTCGGCGCGTGGCGATCCTCTACGGTGGCGGCATCTTCGCCTGTCGCCACTGCTACCAGTTGGCCTATCCCAGCCAGCGGGAAACCTGGGATGACCGGGCAGCACGGCGGGCAGACCGAATCCGAGACAAACTAGGATGGGAGCCGGGCATTCTCAACGGCAACAGCTGGAAGCCCAAGGGGATGCACTGGAACACCTTCGAGCGGTTGACCGCGCAACACGATGCCTTCGTGCAGATTTCACTGACTGGGATGGCGGAGCGGCTGAACCTGCCGGGAGAATCGTTGGATGACTGGATATAACCCAACCTTGCTCCCATACTGGGAGGGGGCTATAATGTGCCGATGAGAGTGATTGCTAAACGGACCCTGCGCGCTTTTTACCAGCAAGCACGCTACAAGGATGCCAAGGGGCCGCTGGAAGCATGGCATGCCGAAGCAATCAAAGCCGAGTGGCTGACGCCCCACGACATTAAGTCACAGATCGGCAGCGCCAGCATCGTTACCGACTCGCTGGTTGTATTCAATATCGCGGGAAACAAATACCGGCTGGTGGTCGATACGGACTATGCACGACAAGCCATGTTTGTGAAATTTGTCGGCACCCATGCCGAGTACGACAAACTCAAGTTGAAAGGCAAGTAAGAGGACGGGACAGTGGAAATTCGACCCATCAAAACTGAGCAGGACTATGATGCCGCCTTGGCTGAAGTCGAGGCGCTGTGGGGTGCCGAACCCGATACACCAGAAGGTGACAAGTTAGATGTACTTATCACGCTAATCGAGGCTTATGAGGCCAGGCACCATCCAATCGCCCCCCCCGACCCCGTTGAGGCAATCCTGTTCCGCATTGAACAGGCAGGCCTGAAGCGCAAAGACCTGGAGCCTTACATCGGACACAGCGGACGCGTCTCCGAGGTACTTAATCATAAACGCCCTCTTACTCTGGAAATGATCCGCAAGCTCTGGAAAGGGCTGCATATCCCTCTGGAGAGTCTGATTCAGAGTAGTGATAACGCTAATCACCAGCAACATGCTTGACCGCAAAACCTGAGTTGTAGCACCGGTGACCAACATCACGCGGGGGGAACTTTCGGGGTAACCGTTACATCCTAAAAAGACTTTAATATTTACTATCAATCGCTTACCAATGCTTTTCGGTAGCCGCCGCCACATCAAAGCCGTCCCAGGACGGCTTTTTTATTGCCTGTTTTCTGCACTTGCCTGCAC
>CAZTPE010000379.1:0-2494 GCA_964614545.1 uncultured Ectothiorhodospiraceae bacterium | reverse complement strand
TGTTGGAGGTGGCCTTGGAGCGGCGGATATGCTGCTCGCGGGCCTGCAGGGTGAGTACGTAGCCGCGTTTGCCATCGAGATCCACGGTGGCGCCGATGATACGCCCCGGCATCTGCCGCACGATCTTTTGCTTACAGCACATAAAGCCGAAATAGGGGCCGCCGGAGGCCAGCGGAATGCCCAGCGGCTGGCCTTCACCGCAGACGATGTCGGCGCCCCTGTTTTCATCGAGAACACCCCATTCTCCCGGCGGTGTAATCACCGCCATGGCGGTGGGGTTGACTACGCCGATCACCAGTGCGCCCTGGGCGTGGGCCCAGTCGGTGAGGGTATCGGCATCTTCCAGCGTGCCGAAGAAATTGGGCTGGGGAATCACCAGTGCGGTGATGTCGCCGGGGTCGGTGGGCAGGCTGGCGGGGTCGATGTGACCGCCGGCGGTGTCGTAATCGAGTCGTTCCAGGGTGATGCCCTGGTGGTGCACGATGGTCTGCACCACGTCGCGGTAGCGCGGGTGCACCGTGCGCGGCATAAGGATGCGTCGGGTCTTGGACTTGCGGTTGGCGCGCACCGCCATCAGCACTGCCTCGGCCAGCGCTGTGGCACCATCGTACAGCGAAGCATTGGCCACCTCCATGGCGGTGAGTTCGGCCATCATGGTCTGGAATTCGTATAACAGCTGCAGGGTGCCCTGGCTGGCCTCGGCCTGATAGGGAGTGTAGGCGCTGTAGTACTCGCCACGGGTGGTGATCTCCCACACCGCCGCCGGGATATGATGCTCGTAGGCACCGGCACCGGTGAAACACAGCGGCTGGGCATCCTGCGCGGCGCGTGCATGCAGCAGCCGGCTGACGGCCAGTTCGTCGCGGCCTGGGGGAATGCCGTCGAGGGCATCTGCGCGCAGCTCTGGCGGGATCTCGTCGAACAGGTCTTCGATGCTGTCCACACCGCAGGCCGCAAGCATAGCCCGGGTGTCATCCTCGGTGTGGGGAATGAAGGGCATCAGTGGTCCTCTTCGGCGGCCAATTCGGCGTAGGCCTCGGCATCCAGCAGGTCTTTCAGCTCGGTCTCATCTGCCAGCTTGATGCGGAACAGCCAGCCGTCATTGTAGGCATCCGTGTTGATCGTCTCCGGGGCATCTTCCAGTAACTCATTGACCGCCACCACCTCGCCGGTTACCGGGGCATAGATGTCGGAAGCAGCCTTCACCGACTCCACCACCGCGCACTCTTCACCGGCATCCAGCGGTGTGCCAGGCTCGGGCAGTTCGATGAAAACCATGTCGCCCAGCAATGCCTGGGCATGGTCGCTGATACCCACGGTGACCGTGCCATCACCTTCGATACGCACCCATTCATGGGACTTGGTGTATTTCAGTTCGCTGGGGATATTGCTCATGGGATTCTCCTCGATTCATCTAGTGATCCATCAAGTCTGCTTGTGTGAGCGGCTTCAGCCGCAGAAGAAGGCTGGAACTCTTCTTCGCGGCTGAAGCCGCTCACAATATTCTCAATGCCGTTGCTACTGGGCGATACATGGCTGGCCACGGCGCACAAAGGGGTATTTTACGATACGGGCGGGCAGGCGCTTGCCGCGGATCTCCACCTCACAGGTCTCGCCGGCGGTGGCCGGCACGCGGGCCAGGGCGATGGCCTGGCCGAGGGTGGGGGAGAAGCTGCCGCTGGTGGTCTCGCCTTCACCGGCGGTAGTGACCACTTTTTGGTGGGCACGCAGCACGCCACGGCCTTCCAGTAACAGCCCCACCAGCTTGCGCGCGGGACCGGCCTCGTGTTGGGCCTCGAGAGCGGCGCGGCCGATGAAGTTGCGTTCAGTGGGCTCGAAGGCCACGGTCCAGGCAAGCCCGGCCTCCAGCGGACTGGTGTCTTCGTCCATGTCCTGGCCATAGAGATTCATGCCGGCCTCCAGACGCAGGGTATCGCGTGCGCCGAGGCCGATGGGGGCCACGCCGGCGGTGAGCAGGGCCTTCCACACGTTGCCTGCCTGTGCGGCGGGTAACATGATCTCGAAGCCGTCCTCGCCGGTGTAGCCGGTGCGGGCGACGAACAGTTCGTCGCCGCACATCGTCGCAAAGAAGGGTTTTAGCACCATCGCCGGGGCCAGTGCCTCGCCCAGTGCCTTGGCGGTCTTGTCGCGGGCGTTGGGCCCCTGCACGGCAATCATGGCCAGGTCGTCGCGCTCGCGGATGCTCACCTCGAAGGCGGCAGCCTGTTGGGCGATCCAGGCCAGATCCTTGTCGCGGGTGGCGGCATTGACCACCATGCGGTAGCCGTTGTCGTCCATAAAATAGACGATGAGATCGTCGATGACCCCGCCGCGCTCGTTGAGCATGCAGGAATAGAGAGCCCGGCCGGGGCTGGTGTTGAGACGCGCTACATCGTTGGCCAGCAGGTGGCGCAGGAAATCGGTGACAGCAGGGCCGGCGAGATCCAGCACCACCATGTGGGAGACATCGAACATGCCCGCATCGCGGCGCACC
>CAZTPE010000378.1:0-2513 GCA_964614545.1 uncultured Ectothiorhodospiraceae bacterium | reverse complement strand
AAGCCCGGCAACCTTACTGGCCCAGAAGGCACTGGCGGAAAAGGCCGAGCGTGACCGGCGACTAAACCAGCAGCGCAAGGACGAGGCCGAACGCAAGGCCATCAGCGCCCAGATCCGGCAGCTGATCCAGACCAATCGCGTTGAAAACAGCGACGGCGAGGTGGTTTACAACTTCACCGACGCCGGCGTCATCAAGCGCCTGCATATTTCACCGCAGGTGCACCGGCATCTGGTATCCGGGCGCCTGGCCATCGCCAAACTGGACGGCGGCTACGAGCTGGTGCCCGTGCCCGTGGCGGAAAAGATCCGCCAGCGCGACGAACACAGCATTATCCTATGCGCGCAATCCAGCGAGGCCGAAACGACCGAAGACGATCCCTACGCCGACTACAAAATTCCCGATGACCTGATGTGGTAAAAACGTCTGCGCCATTGCCAGTCCATGAAAACACCCCAGCAGATCCATTGGCCGGAAAATATCACGGAGGCCCGCGCGATACAGGAACAACTGCGTTCCAGGGTCATTACCGAAAACCGGCTTGGCGCCGTCAATACTGTTGCCGGCGTGGATGTGGGATTTGAGGAAAAAGGCAAAATCACTCGCGCGGCCGTTGCCGCGTTGCACTTTCCCCAACTGGATTTAGTTGAACAGGCCATCGCCCGACAGCCGACATGCTTTCCCTACATTCCCGGCTATTTGTCATTCCGGGAAATTCCCGCATTGCTGGCGGCATTGGCCAAAATCACCACCACGCCTGATCTCATCCTCTGCGATGGACAGGGCCTGGCGCATCCGCGTCGTTTCGGCATTGCCTGCCACCTCGGCGTGCTGACCGGGCTGGCCACCATCGGCGTCGCCAAATCACGGCTGATCGGCACCCACGATGAGCCCGGCGCCAGAAAGGGCAGCTGGACGCCGCTGATGGATAAGGGAGAAGTCATCGGCGCCGTGCTGCGCACTCGGGACAAGGTCAGCCCGCTGTATGTTTCCGTGGGGCATCGCATCGATCTGCAAACGGCCATCGAGTATGTACTGCGCTGCACCACCCGCTACCGCCTGCCGGAAACCACACGCTGGGCGCACCGGCTGGCCTCGGATTAATATAAAACAAGTTGTTTCATACCGTACTCTTGTCAACGTATAAGAGACAACTTCCCGCATGGCGCAAAGATAAATCTAAGTCACCAAAGAAAACCGGACCAAAGGAAGAGGGCATAGGAAAGGGTAGAGTAGAAAGCAGGCATCACGTACCGGTACACGATATATTACTCGATCCCCCCTTCCTGCTTTGGATAAAACACCTATTGTTTCAATAAATTACATAGGTTCAACCCTGATGATCGGCAGATGATCTGTGAAGCCGGGGGTGCGGCGATTTTTTTCATTTAGGATTGACGGCCGCAAACAAAATGATATACATTGAATTAACGTATATCTAAAAGGAATCAATCATGCAAGTCTCGAAATGGGGTAACAGTTTGGCTATTCGCTTGCCCGCCTCAGTGGTCGAAGCACTGGAGCTGCACGAAGGTGACGATATCGAAGTGGTGATTGCTGACGAACGAGTTTTCCAGGTGAGGAAGAAACCCGGGAACGAAGTTTTTCTTGCGCGGTTACGGCAGTTCCGGGGAAAGCTGCCGGCCGATTTCAAGTTTGATAGAGATGATGCAAATGCCCGAGCTTAAAGCGTTTATCGACACCAACATTCTACTTTATCTCTTATCATCCGATACTGATAAGGCCGACAGAGCTGAGATAATTGTACAGGCGGGCGGTCTGATTAGCGTACAGGTGTTGAATGAAATAGCCAACGTGGCACATCGTAAGCTCGCCATGTCATGGATAGAAATTAACGAGGTATTAGCTTTGATTCAGTCGATGTGTCCAACCAAGCCATTGACCATTGAGACACATGACAGAGGTAAGCTTATCGCTGAGCGATATGGGCTAAGCGTGTACGATGCGATGATCGTGGCCGCTGCCCTCCTCGCAGGGTGTGAAACTTTGTATTCCGAAGATATGCAAGACGGGCAATTGATCAGCCATCAGTTGCGTATCTGTAATCCATTCACCATTTAGACGCTTGTCTTCCAGGATGGCGATGCCGGTCTTGAGCCGTCAGGGCCGGACCAGACTAACCAACTAATTTCAATAACTATTCCCACGAGAAACTGCCTTTATTCTCGCTTAGCGCATCTATTCTTCCCTCAAAATGGAGCTTGTAAACATATTCGGGCTCTATGCGTGATATGCCAGACGCACTCCGGCATAAAGTAGCGATTTGCTCGTGGCCGAACACTTCTTTCTTAAAGTTGTTATTTTACGTGTAAAATGGGCCATTTAAGGCTGTTAACCAGCTAAATCCAGCCGAATTATTCCGTTTTTTCAATGAGTTGCCGTGGTCCGCTGGCTGCAACAGGCGGGCTTTGAGGTCAACACCCCGGTGAAGGTGCGGGTGATGGACGGCTGTCTGGTGCTGACCGTTGAGTCATAAAGGCAAAGGCCCGGCTGA
>CAZTPE010000377.1:0-2514 GCA_964614545.1 uncultured Ectothiorhodospiraceae bacterium | reverse complement strand
TACATTTCGCCCAGGGATGCATTTTTACCACCCACCAGGGGAACGTCGTCAATGCCCAGTTCAGAAAACCAGCGAATATAATGAGCTTTGTCCATTTTGTTTTTCCTCAGTATTTAAAACCGGCCAACACAGCGAATTTATTGTTTAGCTTGTGCGTACTGGCGAGAGCTTAAGCGGGTTCAGCGGATTTTCCTTTTGCCCGGATGCCGCAGAGTTTTTCGGCCGCCCTGACAATGTCTGACGGGCGCGGAATACTGGCCGCTTCGAGTGTGGCGTTGAATGGAATCGGCATTTCCTGTGCGGCAAGGCGATCCGGTGCGGCGTCCAGCTCGAAGAAACAGCGTTCGCTGAGTCCTGCGACTATTTCAGCACCGGCACCGGCAAAACGGGAATCTTCTTCCACCACCAGTAGCCGATGGGTTTTGTCGAGCGACTGTTTGCAGGTATTCCAGTCGATAGGACGCAGGCTGCGAAGATCGATGACTTCCGCCTCAATGCCTTTTTGCGCCAGTTGCGCGGCGGCACGCAGGCAAAGATCGAGCATGCGTGAATAGGTGATGATGGTCAGATCCCGGCCGCGTCGATGAACCCGGGCGCGATGCATGGGCGGGGCGTCGGCACGGCTGTCGAACGCCCCCTTGCTGAAGTACAACAACTCGTGTTCCAGCAGAATGATTGGCTCCTCGCTACGGATGGCCTGGCGCAGTTGCCACCAGGCGTCCTGAGGGGTGGCCGGCACCGCGATGCGCAGGCCGGGGACGTTCATCATGGTTTGCTCCAGGCGTTGCGAGTGCTGGGCGGCGAGCTGTTTTGCGACACCGCCGGGCATACGCACCACCAGCGGCATGGGAAACTGGCCGCCGGACATGAAGGGGATCTTGGCCGCCATGTTGATGATCGCGTCCAGTGCCAGCAGGGCGAAATTAACCGTCATGATTTCCACCACCGGGCGCATGCCCAGCAACGCGGCGCCGACCCCGAGGCCGGTGAAACTGCCCTCGGAAATAGGCGTGTCACGTAGTCGCCACTCGCCGTATTTTGCATACAGGCCTTCCGTTACCCGGTAACTGCCGCCGTACAGGCCTACGTCCTCACCGAGGACGAAGACGCTGTCGTCCGCGCCCAGTTCGGTGTCCAGTGCCCGATTGAGGGCCTGCCAGTAATAGATTTCTTCGCTCATCAGATCAGCACCTCCGCGCCACGGTTGCAGTCGAGATAGGCCTGGGCATCGGCCATTTGTGGTTCGGGACTGGCGAGAGCGAACTGTACCGCCCGCTCGACGGTTTGCCTGACCTGCTCCCTGATGGCATCGAGCCTGTCGCCGGGCAGGTGGCCGGCCTCATCCAGATGTGCCGCCAGTTTGCCTATGCTGTCGGGACCGGCGGCGGCAATTTGCTCGCCGGCGGGATAGACGGGCAGGGTTTCGCTAATGGCGAGGGCCACCGGATCGTCGTTTTTATAGGCCTGCACTTCGATGCGGGGACGGTAGCTGCCGGGATCGGCCATCGAATGACCGCGAAAACGGTAGGTTTCAAATTCCAGAAACTGCGGGCCGTTGCCGGCGCGGATTTGTTCCAGCGCCTCGATACTGGCCTGATGCACCGCCAGCACGTCCATGCCGTCGATTTTACGCGCAGGGATCCGATAGGCGCAGGCGCGTTTGTAAACTTCGGCCACGGCCGAATGACGATGGATTTCGGTGCCGATCTGGTAGTGGTTGTTTTCGCAGACGAACAACACGGGCAGATCCCAGAGTGCCGCCATGTTCAGGCTTTCGTGAAAGGTGCCCTGATTGACCGCGCCATCACCGAAGAAACAGATCACCGTTTCGGGGAGCTTGCGCATGGCGATGGTGTAGGCGATGCCAATGGCCACCGGACAGGTTTCACCGACGATGGCGTAGCCGCCCATGAAACGGCGCGCTTTATCGAACAGATGCATGGAGCCGCCCATGCCGTGACAGCAGCCGTCTTTTCTGCCGAACAGCTCGGCCATGATCTGTCGGGCCGGGGTGCCCCGCACCAGCGCGTGAACATGCTCACGGTAGGTGGAAACGATATAGTCGGCCGGACCGGCGGCATGCAATACGCCTACGGCTACCGCTTCCTCGCCCGGATAAAGATGCAAAAAACCGGCAATATTGCCCTTGCTGTATTCTTCTGCGGCGCGCTCTTCAAAGGCGCGGGCCAGCAGCATGTCATGCAACATGGTCGACATATTTTTTCTGTCCATTTGAATCTGCCTCGTCACAGGAATGGTGAATGACTGGTTTAGTTAGGAATGATCCGCTGTCGGCCTTTGCCTTGGTAGAGAAAAGGGGGATAAGCCGATGCGGGCGGATCGGTATCAGTCGCCTGTCAGCCGCTTATTCCATACTTGCATCGTATTCACCACGTTGTGCGGCACCGTTCAGACGCGCCCTTTTCAACAGTGCCTGCTGGGCGGCGGCGACATTTTCGGCTTTGCCCTGCCAGGCCTGTAACACAGGTTGTTGCAAGGCCCGACCATAGGAGA
>CAZTPE010000376.1:0-2534 GCA_964614545.1 uncultured Ectothiorhodospiraceae bacterium | reverse complement strand
CCGCCGCCGAGACCGGGCACCTGGTACTGGGCACCCTGCACACCACGTCCGCCGCCAAGACCCTGGACCGCATCATTGACGCCATGCCCACCTCGCAGAAGACCCAGGCCAGCCTGTTCCTCGCCCAGCATCTGCGCGGCGTGGTCAGCCAGAAGCTGGTGCGCGCGGCAGATGGCCGCGCACGCAAGGCCAGCGTCGAAATCTTCGTCAACACCCCGGCCATCGCCAACCTGATCATCAGCGGCAAGGTGTTCCAGATCCCCTCTGTGCTGCAGACCGGGCGCGACAAGGGCATGCAGCTGATGGACCAGGCCCTGCTGGAGGCCATCCAGCGCAAGGAGATCGACCCGGACGACGCCTACATCCATGCCACGGAAAAACAGCAGTTCCAGCGCTTTGTCACCGACCCGGATCTGCTGCCCCAGGTCGACTTGGCCGTCTCATGAGCCGCGTCAACGCCTTCCTCGAACTGCTGGTCAAGCAAAAGGGCTCCGACCTGCATCTGGTGTCCGGCAATCCGCCACGCATCCGCCTGTTCGGTGAGATCCACCCGGTGAAATATCGCGAACTGAGCAGCGACGAGACCCAGGATCTGCTATTCGAGATCATGCCCGACCACGCCCGGCAACGCTTCGAGAGCCGTGGCGGCGCCGATTTTGCCTATGAGATTCCCGGCGTATCCCGTTTCCGCGTCAATGCCTTCCGCCACCTCAACGGCATCGGCGCCGTATTCCGTGCAGTACCAGGCAACGTCGTGCCACTGGAGAAACTGCGCCTGCCCACATCACTAAAAAATCTTACCCGCCAGCGCAAGGGGCTGATCCTGGTTACCGGCCCCACCGGTTCCGGCAAATCCACCACCCTGGCGGCGATGATTGACTACATCAACAGCCAGCGCAAAGGCCACATCATCACCATCGAAGACCCGGTGGAACACCTGCACGAAAACAAGGGCTGCCTGATCAGCCAGCGCGAGGTCGGCGAACACACCGACAGTTTCGCCCACGCCCTGCGCTCCGCCCTTCGCGAAGACCCGGATGTCATCCTGGTGGGTGAAATGCGTGATCTGGAAACCATCAGCCTGGCCGTCACCGCCGCCGAGATGGGCATCCTGATCCTCGCCACCCTGCATACCAACGGCGCCGCCGCCGCCATCGACCGCATCATCAACGTTTTTCCGCCCGGCGAGGAACCGTATATCCGCACCATGCTCTCCACCTCGCTGTGCGGCGTGGTCTCGCAGCAACTGGTTCGCACCGCCGATCAGCGCGGCCGACTTGCAGCTGTGGAGACTCTGATCAATAATGCAGCAACATCGAATATCATTCGTGAAGGCAAGACCGAACAGCTCGAAAACGTCATCCAGGGCGGCGCCTTACAGGGCATGCAGAGCATCGACACAGCCTTACGTCGTCTACTCGACGAAAAACTCATCACGGGTGAAGAGGCCTATCGGAAGGCACGAATCAAGTCGAACTTCGAGCAATACAGGGAACAAGATGAGTCAGCCCCAGCCCCCACGCCAACCACCCAATATTAGTCTGGTGAAGAATTCCAGCACCCCGTCAAACCACACAGAAGGGGCCGACCCCATGCTGAGCACGGAGTCCCCCAAGACCGAGCGAAAGCTCATTCTGACGCTGGAAGGCGACGTAGTACGCGAATACACCGTCAGCCCCAAAAGCATCAGCATCGGCCGCAAGCACGGCAACGACATTCAGCTCAACGACCTCACCATCAGCGGTCGCCACGCCATGATCACCAGCATCCCCGACTATGTCTTCATCGAAGACCTGGGCAGCACCAACGGCACCCTGGTCAATGGCAACCATATCAAGAAGGTAGCGCTGGAACACGGCGACATCATCCAGATCGGCCACCACCAGTTCACCTATCTGTGCCAGACCGAGGCCAAATACGAACCCACCATGTTCGTCAAGGCCGAGTTCGACGAAACCCAGATGATCATCCCCGAATGGGACGAGGCCAACGAAGCCATCATCAAGGGCCAGCCGCTGGGCGGCCTGCGCACCCTCAACGGTCCGGCCACCAAATCCGTCATGGAGCTGCGCAAGGCCTACAACGCCATCGGTTTTCAGGGCAAGCGCATGGCCCTCATCACCCGCAGCACCAAGGGCTATACCATCGCCGCCGTCACCAGCACCCGCAGCCGGCGCACCATGGACATTCCCCTCGTCAACGGCATCCCCCTGAGCACGGAGCCCCAGCCCCTGAGCGAAAACGACGTCATCAATATCGCCGGTTTCGAAGTGGAATTTTATTACATTCGCTGACGACCCTTTCTTTTTGCAAGCTGGTCAGGAGTCTGTCAAGTTTGGGAATAATATGCTGCGCTGATGGGAGAACGGCCAAAATATTGCCGATTTCTCGTTATATAGAATCATATCCGCCTCAAAATCGGCAACATTTTGGCTCGCTATCCCACCATGCTCGAGATATTTACCCAAATTCGACAGACTCCTAGGACGGACAACTTCACTGAAGAGAAGGCTGAAATGAATGGAAAACTGATC
>CAZTPE010000375.1:1236-2546 GCA_964614545.1 uncultured Ectothiorhodospiraceae bacterium | reverse complement strand
ATCATGGGATAGATGGGATACATGCCGCGCCCGTTATACGAATGACAAGAATGACACGCTGAAACTCCGCGCTCAGGCGCACCATATTGGGCAATACCCTTACCCAGATAACGCACCCCGACCGGGTTGCCCAACTCTTTCACCTGATTCATATCAGAGGCGGCCAGCGCATCGTACTCCAGACTTTCCACGTAAGCCGCGACATCCATCATATCCTGATCACTCATGCCCTTGGCATTGGTGTTCATAACGTACATAACGGTATCCATACGCTTGTCGTCAGCATAATCCTTCAGCTGTTTGGCAATATAGGCAGATCCTTGTCCGGCCAGCCGAGGCGTGCCCATGGCATCATCCCCCATACCGCCCTGCCCATGACAGCTGTTGCACGCCGGCACATCACCCTTGCCATTCAAGTAGATACTTTCACCACTAGCGATATCACCCGCATTACCTGCGGCATGCGCCGATGACATCGCAAACACTGCGGCCACTACCGAGACTTTTGAAAATAACCCTTGCATTTGAATGCACCCTCCCAAGCAATTTAATTTTATACAGACAACCTGTACTACGGAGGTCCGTTTGCCCTTAGTAATGGGCCTTCCCCTGCTCCCGCCCGCTTCCGAATCCATCGCACAACCCAGCACACAACAGTGCGAACAGGCACAGGAAACCGACCAGAAAGCATTTCGCCGAGGCGCGGGCGCCCACGGCAACAACCTGACTTATTTGATTTTTTTGAAAATTAGCGGCTTACGAACGCTTCATCATCATGGACGCGAGAACAACCGTCACAATGGTTGCAATCAGATACGTCAAGCCGATTTCACCGTCAGTCATGGTATTACCTCCTCAGATTACATATTTTATTATTTTGTTATTTTTTGGTTTATAACACGCCCCGCCCAAGACAGACAAGCAATCGCGCAAAAAGTATATTACGCCATCCATCAAACCGCAGGCAATCTCTGCCGCCATAACCCCAACCGAACAGCCCCATAACGTGCGGCGATTTGACCAAAACCACAGTGGGTAAGATACTGCTCGAAAATTATGATTATGATAATTGACGCAAGGCGGCCAGCTCCCACAACGAGCGGTACGACCCTGCGCAGCCCCACCATTTCAACAGGACATAACAAGCCCATGATACAGAGGGGTATCGTGCGCTGGCGTTGTGGATATTCTAGTCCGCCGCCGCATTCATCATTTATCTCGGCATCTACCACGACACGGACGTTCTGGTCTTCATCCAGAACGATTCAAGCCGTATTACCTGGGCAATCCTCGGCCTGTTCACCATCGGC
>CAZTPE010000375.1:0-1136 GCA_964614545.1 uncultured Ectothiorhodospiraceae bacterium | reverse complement strand
TCGGCCTGTTCACCATCGGCATTCTCACCAGCTTCGTTCTCACCCTCATCCTCACGCTTGAGTCCGTCACGGTAGATGAGCTCGAACACACCGCCGCAAAGGATGGCTGGCCCGGCATTCTGGATAGCGAGAAAAAGCGCAGGGTAGCGCGTTTCGTCCAATCTCTTCGCACCATCATCGACAAGAATGGCGACCTCAATATCGAGGCCCTGGTGGACGTGGAATTTGCCGCCTACCAGCGCACCGCCCATGCCCTGAAAATCATCGGCAACCCGTTGATTACTCTTGGCCTTATCGGCACCGTGGTGGGCTTGGCCCTGACCCTCACCGGCTCGCTGGAATCACTGGGCCAGGATCAGGATCAGCTCATGGCCGGCCTGCGCAGCGCCATGAGCGGCATGGGCACCGCCTTTTACACCACTCTGCTGGGCTCAGTGCTGGGCGGTGTGCTATTGCGTATCTATGGCCATATTGACGAACATGGCGTCGAAAGCCTGGAAAACGCCCTGATTCGCATCTGTCTGATCCACTGCTCACCGGACACCAAGCCCTCCGCCCAACGCGACCTGCGCATGCTCAACGCCGAGGTCAAGGCGTTGACCCGCAACCTGGAGGCCCTGCAGCAAAGCCTCGCCAAGACCCAGCAGGACATGTCGGGCATGGTGAAAGTCCTCTCCACCCCCGGTGCAGGTGGCGAAAATGAAAGCCTGCGTGAAAACATCTTCCTGCGCCGCGAACACCTCAAGACCCTGCACGCCGAGCAGCGCCTCAAGCGCCACTGGCTGCAGAAACTGTTCAGCTGATATCAGCCCAGCCCCGCCATGGCCAGAAGACGCCGCTCCACGCCCCCCAACATCCACGAGAGTTTTTCCGATATCGCCCTGCTGATGCTGACCGCCGTTGGCCTCGCCTCGGGCAAGAATCACAAGGATTTCGACGTCTTCATCAAGGGCCTGCGCGGTTTACCCGGCGACAGCTTGCACCTGATGGTGGACGCCACCGGCTCCATGCACGGTGCCAGCAATTTCCTCATCCCGGTGCTGCGCATCATCGTCATCCGCTCCGGCAAGCGACTCGACGCCCTCACCTGGTTCTCCGACCACCGCGCCGAAACCTATCAGGGCAGCATGGGCGCC
>CAZTPE010000374.1:0-2554 GCA_964614545.1 uncultured Ectothiorhodospiraceae bacterium | reverse complement strand
GGCCATGGCGTTGCTGGCTTCTTCGCTGGTGTGAATGCCTTCGACGCTCATTTCCGATGATTGCTGGATGTTGACGATGTTCTGGCTGACCTCTTGGGCGACGGCGTTCTGTTCCTTTACCGCCGAGGCAATCTGCGCGCTCATGTCGTTGATGGCGGCCACGGTGTCGGTGATGGCGTTGAGGGAGGTGACGGCCTCTTCACCGCGTTCGACGCTGCTGTCGGCCTGCCGGCGGCTCTTTTGCATTACTTCCACGGCACGGCTGGCGCCATTTTGCAGGTGTTCGATCATTTCCTGAATCTCGCGGGTGGAGTCGTGGGTGCGGTTGGCCAGGGTGCGGACTTCGTCGGCGACCACGGCAAAACCACGCCCCTGTTCACCAGCGCGCGCGGCCTCGATGGCGGCATTCAGCGCCAGCAGGTTGGTCTGTTCGGCAATGCCGCTGATGACGCTGACCACGCTGCTGATCCTGTCGCTGTCTTCATTCAGTTTGCGGATCACTTCGCTGGCCTGTTCCACGTCGTCCGCCAGGGTGTGAATGGCCTCCATGGTGCGGCCCACAACCTGTTTGCTGTTGTTAACTTCGGCGTTGGCCTGGGTGGCCGATTCCGAGGTCAACTGTGCATTGTTGGCGACTTCCTGAATGCTGGCGGACATCTCCGTCACCGCCGTGGCGACCATATCCGTCTCTACGTGCTGGTTGTTGATGCTGGTCTTGTTCATTTCGATGGACGTCATCAACCGGTCGGCATAACTTGAAATATCTGATGATGAATCGGCAATGCGGCCGACGATGCTGCCAGTTTCCTTTTCCAGATATTTCAATGCCAGCATGACCTGGCCGGCCTCGTCCTGGCGGCCGGTGAAGACGTGGCGGGCAATCGGGTTGGCGAACACCGAACGGGCCTTGACGAAGATCCGGCACAGGGGACGGACTTCATAGACGTGAACGAGGCCCATGATCGCCAGTCCCGGCAACAGGCTGAGCAGTGCCGTTACGATACCGAGGCCACCCATGGCGACGGGAACTGCCAGGGTGGTGACCTGCACCAGCAGGAAGGCGAGGATTAGTTTGTGACGAAAGGCTAGCGGCGGATGCTTCAACTTGCGGGGAAGCTTGCCGGCGTTGATGCGTGCGTAGAGTTTTTCCGCACGTTCGATTTCTGCGGGGCTGGCCTTGCTGCGGATGGACTGGTATTCCACCACTTGACCATCCTTAATGATCGGTGTGACGTAGGCATAGACCCAGTAGTGGTCGCCATTCTTGCAGCGGTTCTTGACGATGCCCATCCACGAGCGGCCCGACTTGACCGTCTTCCACAAATCCTCGAAGGCCGCTGCCGGCATATCCGGATGGCGTACGACATTGTGGTTCTTGCCGATCAGCTCGCTTTCATCAAAGCCGCTAATCTCAATGAAGTCGGAATTAACGTAGGTGATCGCCCCTTTCAGGTCGGTGGTGGAAAGGATATTGGCGTCATCGCTGAAGGTTCTTTCAACGTTGCTAACGGGCAGGTTTTTCTTCATATATTGACTCGCTGATGCTCAGGCCGTCTCCAATCAAGCCTGCACCGTTGGAGATTGTTGTTCGGGATTCCATCCCGGTCAGGATGGCATCGGCAAGTCGGTGAATTAACTTTATGAATATTAGGAAGTTTGCGCCTGAAGCCGGGTAGAGCCGGGAATCAGGTAGCCAGCCATGAAGCAATGGTGGTTTGTAACTTTTCAGCTCACCAGGGGGAAATGGATATCCATCTTGTGCGCATGGCGCACACTACACCTGCCCGTAGCATGTGCCGTACGCACGATGCTCCCTTGTTCAGTTCACCGCAGGGGCACGAATTACTCAATACTGAAATCAGTCAATCATCCCATTGATGCATCCTCTGCGTCCTCTGTGCCTCTGTGGCGAATGATTACGGTGGTCAAGGCCCGCAGGCTCTGGGCCGATAGCCTGTAGCAACGCCATGCACGGGAACAAAGGCCGGCAAATGGGAACGATTTTGTTGGTCGATGACGACCACTTTCTGCTTGAGGGGCTGCAGATTACCTTGCGCAATCAACCGCACCGCGTGCTGACAGCCGGTTCAGCAGCCAAGGGGCTTGCGCTATTGTCGCAGGAAAGCGTGGATGTGGTGGTGGCCGATGAAGTGATGCCGGGCATGTGCGGCTCCGAGTTTTTGGCCATCGTCGCCCAGCGTTATCCGGAGACGGTGAGGATTACGCTCACCGGGCAGGCAACGGTGGAGGCTGCCGCGCGGGCAATCAATGAGGGGCGGATCTTTCGTTTTCTACAAAAGCCCTGCTGTCCCAGGGATTTTATCGAGGTTGTCACGGATGCCTTCCACAGCCGGGTACCGGTAACGGCCAAGCCTGATCCACTCAAACAGACCCTTTCTACCGAAGAACTGGACGCCCTCTCCACTCGCGAGCGGAGCGTGCTGGAGCTGCTGCTGGAAGGGCATCGCATCAGCGGTATCGCCACACATCTTCACATCAGCCCCCACACCGTGCGCAACCACCTCAAGGCGCTGTTCCATAAACTGGATGTTCA
>CAZTPE010000373.1:0-2571 GCA_964614545.1 uncultured Ectothiorhodospiraceae bacterium | reverse complement strand
TCCACCCGGCCCTGCTCGGCGAGGCGGCGATAGCGGCCGATGACGCCGGACAGCAATTCACCGATGATTTCCATCAGTGCATGCCGGTCACGCAGGCTGAAATCGCAGCCCTTTTCAATCAGCATCTGTATGCGCTGGTTTTCGCGCCGTACCGTTTCACCCAGCCAGGCAAGGTGGTACCACATCAGCAGGTCGATAAGAAATTGCTCACTGACATAGATGCCGGATTCCGGGTGCTCGAGAAAACAGCGCGCCATGTCCGCCAGGCGGCCGTAGGGAACATAACGACTAATCAGGGTCTTTTCATTGGCGCGCAGGCACTGGCCGAGCAGCTCCAACCGCTCACCGGCATCGGTGGGCAGCACCGGATTGGCCAGCGCCGCCAGCAGGGGATCACGGATGCGCCGCCCGTCAGACAGAAAGTCCTCGACCTGGCGGGCGTAGTCGTCCAACTGCTCCAGCAACGTGGGGGCGAAATTGACCACCGCACGCGCCTGTGGCTCGGCCTCGAGATGGGCCGCCATGTCGGTGTAATCCTTGATCGCGTGTAAATAGGTCCAGGGAAGTTGATATTCACCGTTAGGACGGTCGCAGTACTGCGGCTGGTGCATGTGCCAGAACAGTACAACGTTCAGCGTTGATGCTTCTGAGGGGGTTTCATCGGACATAGTGTAGTTCCTGGCCCAGCATTTCGGGCACAACCAGCGTCACGCCATTGGGCGTGACATGAAAACGTTTGGCATCTTCGGCCGAGTTTTCGCCAATCACGGTGCCTTCGGGAATCTTGCAGCCCTGGTCGATAATGGCCTTTTTGATACGGCAGTGACGACCAATCGCCACATCGGGCAGGATCACGCTGTCGTTGATCGTGCTGTAGGAGTTGACCCGTACATTAGAGAACAACAATGAGTGACGCACCAGCGCACCCGACACCACGCAGCCGCCGGACACCATGGAATCCACCGCCATGCCACGGCGATCTTCGTCGTCGAAGACGAACTTGGCCGGTGGCAGCTGACCTTGATAGGTCCAGATCGGCCAGGCGTCATCATACAGATTGAGCTCGGGCGTAACACCGATGAGTTCCAGATTGGACGCCCAATAGGCGTCCACTGTACCCACATCGCGCCAGTAACCCTGGCTGCCGGTCTGCACATCACGGAAGGCATAGGCAAAGGTGCGGTAGCGCTCCATAGCTATTGGCACGATGTCATGGCCAAAGTCGTGCGAGGAACCCGGGGTATCTGCATCGCGCAGCAACTGCTCGATGAGGAAATCGGTATTAAAAATATAGATGCCCATGGAGGCCAGCGCCACATCATCCTGGCCCGGCACCGGCTGCGGCGTCGAAGGTTTCTCGGTAAAGTCGGTCACGCGGCCATCCTCGGTCACGGACATGACGCCAAAGCCCTTGGCCTCTTCCAGCGACACCTGCAGCGCGCCAACGGTAAGATCCGCGTTATTTTCCACATGCTGGGCCAGCATGGGGCCGTAGTCCATCTTGTAGACATGGTCGCCGCCGAGAATCAGTACGTACTTGGGGGTGTGATTGCGGATGATGTCGATATTCTGATAGATGGCGTCGGCGGTGCCCACATACCAGTTTTCCTCGATGCGCTGCTGGGCCGGCAGCAACTCCACGAACTCACCAAACTCACCACGCAGAAAACCCCAGCCCTGCTGCACATGCAGGATCAGCGAGTGAGCCTTGTACTGGGTCAGCACGCCAACACGGCGAATACCGGAATTGATGCAGTTGGATAACGGAAAATCGATGATGCGGAACTTGCCGCCAAAGGGAATCGCCGGCTTGGCGTGCCACTTGGTCAATTGCTTGAGACGGGAACCCCGCCCACCGGCCATAATCAGGGCCAGGGTGTCGCGCGTAATCCGGCTGACAAACCTCAACGATTGCTGCTCATTCATAAATGCTTCTCCCGATTAAACAAGCGTCATTACCCAACGGCTTGAATGCAAATAACCGACAATCACAAAACGTGACGTCACTACCCCCTTGCCCTTATCATGTTAGCACCAACGGCCGTGTGTTCCGCAGGTATTTTTCGCGCAGACCGGCCACGTCCCCCATCAGGTATCGCATCTCATGAACACCATTTCCGCCTTCCCCCAGTCACAGATCAGCAAGATTCTCGAGGCCCGCCACCACGATCCCTTCGAAGTCCTCGGCCGCCACAAGATGGGCAAGGACGACGTCGTCTGTGTGTTCCAGCCTCGGGCGAAAAAGGTCACGCTGGAGGGCGGACACGCCATGCAGCGCTATCACGAGACCGACCTGTTCCTGTGGCGCGGTGACGGCAAGGCGCTGCCCTGGCCCTACACCATCACCTGGGTTGACGATACCGGCAACACCCACCAACGCATCGACCCCTACTGCTTTGGCCCACAGCTCGGCGACTTCGACATGCACCTGTTCGCCGAGGGTACCCACCTGCACGCCTATCGATTCCTCGGCGCCAATCCGAAAACCGTCGATGGCGTTGACGGAGAACTCTTCGCCACCAAAGCACCCAATGCCCAGCACAACAGCGTGGTAGGTGAATTCAACGACAG
>CAZTPE010000372.1:0-2580 GCA_964614545.1 uncultured Ectothiorhodospiraceae bacterium | reverse complement strand
GAAGTCTCGTATCGGTGATTACGAGCGACTGAGAGAATATTTCCTGTGGAATCAAAGCTACCGCGTCCTGCTTTCGCTCCTTACCTGCGTCCATGCAGGCAATGAACAAGCGAGATTATGCATAACTTCATGAAATATCCGGGCTCAGTCACACCAGCAATCCACCGGTGATAGCGATGTCGTACACCATCATGCCGCCCACACACAGCGTACTAACGCCGATCAGGGCGTGCAGGCCGGTGTACGCCCGGCCCAGACCGGAAATGGAATAGCACAGGGGCACGGCGATAAGCGCCGACAACGCGGCCATGCCGGCGATCGATCCGACACCGAACAGCAGGATATAAATCATGCCGGTCAACGGCGAGTGCACACTTTGCAGCGTCAGCAGTATCAGCGCCGCCGAACCCGCCATGCCATGCATCATGCCGACAAACAGCGCACGTAACGGAAACCGGCGCCGCGGGTAGCGGTCGGGGATGGCCGCACTCATTCGCGCACCGGGGGACGGATGCGCGTGAAAAGACGGCTGGCCGTCGGCATAGCGGTGGCGGTGAAAGTGAATGCGCTCACGCAGCAGACGTCGCAAGACGTCGATACCCAGGCCGATCAGCATCAGGCCCACCATGAATTCAAGCACCTGCGCCAGGGTCTCGGGGATCACCGTATCCAGCAACAGCACCAGCGAACCGAAGACAAACAGGGTCAGCGTATGGCCCGCGCCCCACACCGCCCCCTGACGAAGGGTGTCGCCCATGGAATGGCTGCGTGTCGCCAGCGAAGCCACGGCGGCGACATGATCACTCTCCAAGGCATGACGCATGCCGAGCAGAAACCCCAATGAAAGCAGGCTGATATTCACAAGACACGCCCCGCTTCGGTCACTGCCGTGCTCGGCGGCAGGGACAGGCCGCCGAGCGAGTAGCGACGAGCTGCAAGCGGTCGACTCATGCCACCTCCGGCGTCTTGCGTTCACGCACACCGCCCGCCCACCAGATCCGGCAGGCGCCCTCGTCCGACACCATGCAGGGTCCGACGGGACTACGTGGCGTACAGGCCTGGCCATACAACTTGCATTCGTTGGGATAGATCTTGCCCAGCACCACGCGTGAGCAGTCACAGCCCGCCGGCATTTCACCACGATGCTTGCGCGCCGGATCCTCGTAGGAGGGAAACAGCTCACGTGCATTGTGCGCCGCGAGATGGGGTTTCAGGGCAAAACCGGAAGCCGGTATGACACCAACGCCACGCCAGTTGGCGTCGACCACATCCAGCGTCTCGGCCAGGCAGCGCTGTGCCGAACGGTTACCACCGGCGTGCACGACCTCCGGGTAGCAGTTATCGAGGAATCGCCGGCCTTCACGCGCCTGCCGCAGGGTCGAATACAGGGCGGCCAGCAGCGACTGCGGCGTAAACCCGGCAACCGCCGTGGGGATATGATAGTCACGCACCACGAACGCCCACTCCTCCGGCCCCATCACGGCCGAGACATGGCCCGGCGCAATCAGGGCCTGGAAGCCGGCATCCTCCGAGGCCAGCAACATGGCCACCGCCGGCCAGGTCAGGCGTCCGGACAGCAGCACGCTGAGGTTGTCCGGCACACCCTCGGCCAGCATAGCGGCCACCGGTGCCGTGGTCGTCTCGAAGCCGGCGGCAAAGAACACCACCGGCCGCCTGGGGTTGTCGCGCGCGATACGCATGGCTTCCGTCGGCGACGCAATGGGGCGGATGTCCGCACCCGTGGCCCGCGCCTGCTCCAGTGAACGGATATCGCGTTTCGGCAGATTGACGGGCACCCGCAACATGTCACCGAAGGCCACCAGGATGATGTCCTCGTGCAGCGCCAGTTGCATGGCCTGGTAGATATCTTCCTCGGGACAGACGCAGACCGGGCAACCGGGGCCGGGGATCAGCTCGATATTGGCGGGCAGGACGGCGCGCAAGCCGGCCGTGGTAATCGCGCGCTCATGGCCACCGCAGACGTTCATGATGCGCACCTTCTCCGGCAGGTCGAGTACACGGATGTGCTCCAGCCACTGGCGTGCCGTCAGTGACACGATCAGGTTCCGCGGTTGCCGGACAGGGTTTCGTACCCGCCATGGGGATGGTCGTGATGATGGGCAGGCTGATGAGGATCCTGTGCCGCCGCCCCGCCCTGCTTTACCCGTTCGCGTTGAGCGGCCATTTCCGTACGCAACCACGCCAGCCAACTATCGATGGCCTCACCCGATGTCGAGGACAGCGGCAACAGTGGGGATTCGCTCGCCAGAGCGCGCAGGTGGTGTTCGGCGCGTACGGGGCTGAAATCGGTCAGATAGGGCAACAGGTCGGTCTTGGTCAGCAGCACGAGGTCGGCGGCGCGGAACATGACGGGATACTTGGCCGGCTTGTCATCACCCTCGGGTACCGACAGCAACGTGATATTGCGGTGCTGCCCCAGGTCGAAGCTGGCCGGACACACCAGGTTACCGACGTTCTCGATAAACAGGATGTCGACACCGTCCAGGTCCAGCTGATGCAGGGCGTCGTGCACCATGTGCGCATCCAGGTGACAGGCGCTGCCGGTGGTGATCTGCACGG
>CAZTPE010000371.1:0-2590 GCA_964614545.1 uncultured Ectothiorhodospiraceae bacterium | reverse complement strand
AGGCGATGTTCTTGGTGTGGTCATCCTGATTGCGGGCGATGACGTTGAACAGCATGCGCCGGTACTGCTGCATGGCCTCGGCCTTGCTCAGGCGCAGGCGGCGCATAATGGCGAAGGCCTGCTCGTAGCCATAGGCGCCGGGGGCGTTGAAATCGTAGTGTGCCAGGCCGCACAGAGACTGCATGTGTATCTTTTGCCCTTTGATACGGTCGAAGCGCCGGGTGAGAAAGTGTGCGCGGCCGTCTTCTTCCAGCAGGCGGCATTCGCTCATGTCGATGCCGGCGGCGCACGCCATCCGATGATAGGCAAATTCGATGCGGCCGTAGCCCTTGGGCTTGCCCAGCTCGAGGTCGTCGACGCCATCGAACTTCAGCAGCCAGTAGTCGTAGCCGGGTGGCGCCTCGGCCTGACCGGAGACCACCCGGCCTGCTGCATTCATGGCGATGACGGCCTTGGGCCGCGCGCCGCCGGCGGAGGTGCCGACGCGCAGGATGTCCATGATGGCCTCGCCATCGGCGTATTCTGAGATGCCCAGCTGCGTATCGAGCTCGCTGCGCCGGGACATGACCGCCTGCGCCAGTTCCACCAGGGTGGCGATCTCCACCGGCGCGGCGCGATCGAGACGTGGGTTTATCGCCGGCGAAAACGCCAGTGCCCCCATGGCGCGCCGGCCGGTGTAGCAGAGGCGTTCGACCGGGCTGAAGCTGCCGGCATCGCGGCCGTTGCGAACCAGCCAGGCGTCGATGAGGCGGTTGCCAAATTTGTCGGGCAGGGCATCGGCGAGCATCCCCGGCAGGCCGAGGAAGGTGTCGCGGTTCTGCCCGGGGAAGGAGAAGGTGCCGTCGCCGCGCCGCGCTGCTTCCAGGCCCATGTGGATGGGGGAGACATCCAGACCCTTTTTCAGGAAGGCCGGGGCGTATTCGAACACCGCGTAGCCTCGGTCGTCGAGCCAGGAGACGGCACCCACCTCGTCGCCCCACAGGTGCACCACGGCGGTGTCGATCTTTTCTACCATTCGCTGTCTTCCGGCGGATGCTGTGGACCACGTTGGCCCGAGGCGCGCCGCCGCTGTTTACCTTGCATGCGCGCCAGTTGCAGAGGGCTGACGGTGGGTTCCGGGATGCAGTTGTCCAGCTCCTGCAGTGCCCCCAGTTCGCGTAACACGGCGACGAGGCTGGACAGCTTGCCCCGTCCGGCCTCCAGTGACTTGATCACGTTGAGCGACAGCGTCGTGGCTGTGGCGAGCTGCTGCTGAGTCACGTTCTTGCGCAGGCGCAGTGAACGAAGGCGCTGTCCCAGCTCGGCGGTGATGGCCTGGTCTGTCATGGAATAGAGATCCATAATGGCCTCAAAAAAGTATGTTATGGGCAACAGTAAAGATTATAGCCTGATTAAAGCCTACTATAGGCTTGGCTGTTGAAAAGTCAATGTGAGTATATTAACAGCCCAGATTTGGGCTGTTTTTGGGTATTCAAGCCGACAACAGCGTATTTTCAGGCCGCTATTGTATTGTGGTGAAGGTTGGGGAGTGTTTGCTGTCCGGGCGATGGGTTTCGCTACTTTGGATCATGTTTGATTGATTGCTGGCCAACTGTGTGCCGCTATCTGCCGGGGTCAGCATACCCTGTGCCAGGGCGGTGGCAATGACGCCGAGGCCTACAACGATGACCAGAACCGCCAGTAAGTCAGGTTTTCTCTTTATCCGCATAGTGTCCGCATAAAACGCGTACCTTCCGGTGTTTGCCGGGAGTTATTGTTGTATCTGACTCTAAACAATGCTCAGTTTTCTGGCGTAGGGTGGGCATCGCCCACCGGTCCAGGCAGCGGCGGTGGGCAGTGTCCACCCACAACCAAGAGAATTGTTTAGAGGGGTATCGATTCGCTGTCATCGCCCCGGAAGACATTTGCGTTCCGGCGACGACTCGGCAGATTCTACGTTATTTCCACAAAATTCCAAGAGGAATTGTGCCGCCTACAGATTCCCTGTGGGCGGCAGCGTGTGGGGTCAGGTGGTGACGATAGACTGGAAGGCGGTAAGGCTGTCCATTGCGGCGGTATTGCCAAGGTCGTTGCCGAACAGGCTGGAATAGCGGCTCCGCTCACCATTCAGGGCCAGATAGTTCAACAGTACGGTCTGCACCAGCAGGTTGACGTTGTTGGCGGCGGGGGTGGCGGCGGTTTCCACCGAGCCGTCGGCGCGGAACCAGCCGATCTGAACGCCATTGCCGCTGTTGCCGCCGGCTACCCGCGGGACGGGGCGGCCGTTGGGATTGAAGACCAGGAAGAAGGAGGCGGCGGTGGAGGAGTTGTCGCCGGTCCACACGCCCTTGCCGCGGCCCGCCTGAGAGTTGTCCAGGGTGCCGTTGCTGGCCAGGGAGCCATCGCTGAACACGTAAATCATGATGGCGGTGCCGCGTCGTGCGGCGTATTCCAGACAGGCGCCGATGCACTTGCCAGCGCGCAGGTCGCGGATTTCACCCACCGCGCGGTCGCCGGTGTGGTAGTCGAAGCCACCCATCTGAATCGTGCCGGCGCCGGCATGACCATCGACGACCATTTTCATCACCGAAGCGGTCTTGCGGAATTCGCT
>CAZTPE010000370.1:0-2593 GCA_964614545.1 uncultured Ectothiorhodospiraceae bacterium | reverse complement strand
TGTAGGCCGGAATATTGTGCGGCAGATGCAGTGCGTGCAGCACCAGGGCATAGGCTTCATCAAGGGCATTGTCGGTGCCGTGGCCGAACTTCAGCCCGGCCTCAGCGAAGCGGCTCGCGCCCCAGCGCACGAAATCCCCCAGAGTGGAAAGTGATTCGACCAGCTCATCGACGGCAGACATGGGTTTTCCTGAAATGGCTCAAACGGTCGGCCAGTTTACGTCAAACACCGGCCAAACCCTACAGGCTGGCATAGCACTCTTAACAACAGGGACACTACTGTCAGTTGACGCCCCGGGGATTCCTCGCCGAGAATGGGCAATGCCTGCGGCCAGCATCGCGCCGCCAACCCCACCGACAGTCCGTTGGAGCCCACCATGACCCACCACCCACTTTTTTCCGTCAGCACCTTTCTTGCCGTTCTGCTCAGCACGCTGCTGCTGTTCACCGTCATCGGCGCATCAACCGCGCAGGCGGCATCCGCCAGGGAAATCGATATCAAGGTCAACGACGCGCTGAAGCGCTTCAAGAAAGAGGTGGGCGGCGCCAGCGAGTTTCTCGGCACAGCCAAGGGCATGCTGGTGTTCCCAGAGGTCATCAAGGCCGGGATCGGTATCGGCGGAGAATATGGCGAGGGCGCCCTGCTGATTGGCGGCAAGACGGTGGATTACTACAATACCGCCGCGGCCTCTATCGGCTTTCAGCTTGGCGCGCAGATGAAGACCGTAATCATTGTCTTTCTGCAGAAAAGCGCACTGGACAAGTTTCGCAAAAGCGATGGCTGGGAGGCCGGCGTGGATGGCTCCGTGGCCCTCGCCACCCTGGGCGTGGGTGCCAGCATCGATTCGACCAGCCTCAACAAACCCATCGTGGGGTTTGTGTTCGGCAACAAAGGGCTGATGTACAACCTGACCTTCGAAGGTTCAAAATACACCCGGCTGAACAAATAGCCTCACCCGGCAACATCGGGGCTACACCCTGAAGCGGCTGACCAGGTCGATCAGGCGTGTGGAGACCTGACCCAGCTCGTCACTGGCGCCAAAGGTCACCTGTGCACTGTTATTGGTCTGATCCGCCACCTGGCTGATATTGGTGATACTTTCATTCATCGACTCGGCAACGGTGCTCTGTTCTCTCGCCGCACTGGCAATTTCATCGTTCATGGCGTGAATCTTTTTCACCGCAAGAGTGATGGCATCCAGTGATCCGCCCGCTTCGGCCACCTGATCCACGCTCTTCTGCGCCTGCTCACGGCTCTGGCCCATCACGCCGACCGCCTCGCCCACACCCGACTGCAGGCGCTCGATCATGGTCTGGATTTCCTGCGTGGATTCCTGAGTGCGGCTGGCCAGGGTGCGCACTTCATCGGCCACCACGGCAAAACCCCGCCCCTGGTCCCCCGCCCGCGCAGCCTCGATGGCAGCATTCAGGGCTAACAGATTGGTTTGCTCCGCAATGGTGCGAATGACGTCCAGTACACCACCAATGTTTTCACTTTCAACCTGCAGCGCCGTAATTACCCGGGCACCACCTTCAATACTGTCGGCCAGGGTCGTGATGACATTTACGGTATTGGCAACGATCGCCTGCCCGTTTCTGGATGCCTCATCCGCCTCGCGCGCGGCACCCGCGGCTTCACCGGCATTGTGCATCACTTCCTGCACCGTACTCGCCATCTCGTTCATGGCTGTGCCCAGCTGATCGACTTCCGTTTGCTGCTGTTGTGCACCACTGGCAGTCGTTTGGGTGATTTCGGACAACTGTGAGGCATTGGCGCCTAGCTGAGTGGTTGCATCAACCACCTCCTTGATCAGGTCGTGCAGTTTTTGCAGGAAGTCGTTGAAATACTTCACCACCGTGCCCGTTTCGTCAGCACTGTTACTCTGCAAGCGCTTGGTCAGGTCACCCCGGCCTTCCGCCAGTTCCTTCAGAGAACCAATAATTGTATTGAGGTTTCCCGTAATCAGGGAAGAAACCATGAGGATGGCGCCAAGCAGTACGGCGATAATCACGATTCCCGTTACCAACTCCGTCACCAGCGCATCCTGGGAAGCCTTGTCGGCCAGTTCGAGGGTATCGCTGAATTGGGTATATCGGCTGTCACGGAATAATTTCAGTCGTGACTCAAAGGCCTCCAGAGCCTTGCCCATCGCATCGGCCTTACCCTGGATGTCTTCCAGCGCCAATGTATCATTGAGCAGGCCTATGGTCATTGAGCGCGCGATAGCGTAGTAGTTCTCAAACAGCTGATTCAGTTGCGCAACATCGTCCGCCAGGCCAGGATCCAGTTCCACCATTTCCTGTAATACCTTGCTCATCTCACTGGCAAGCTCATCCGTGGTTTCCAGCAGATCCTCTTCACCGGCACTGACGGCATTGGTCAACGTCCCTTTTATCCTGTCTAGCCGGATGAGGTTTATCTCCGTCCGCTCAAGCAATGGGAAATAGACCGCCTTAACGGCATGTAACCGCTTTGTATTTTCCTGCGTCACACTGTAGTTCAGTGCCAGAAAAATAGTGAAACCAATACAACTAACTACCGCAATCAGGAACAATTTATAGCGAATCGAGAGATCCGTAATCCACCGCATACT
>CAZTPE010000369.1:0-2596 GCA_964614545.1 uncultured Ectothiorhodospiraceae bacterium | reverse complement strand
AGTCGCCATTGAAACTGTGATAGACGATGGCGTCGCCGGGCAGACAATGCTGGTTATGTTGCTGGATCGCCTCGTCCATTTTGCGTTCCAGGCTGTGCAGGCTGCGCTCGATTTCCTGGCGGTAATTGGCGGCGCTGGCGGCCGCCTCGGCGCTCATGGCGTCGGCCTCCTTTTCCGCCGTGGCCAGCCGCGCGTCGGCGTCGAAGCCGGGCCATTCGGCGGCGATGGCCAGCAGATTCTGTTCGCAGTCTTCCACCACCTGCTGGGTGGCTTCCTGTTCGTCGGCCAGGGCCTCGCAGCGCTTGCCGATCTTGCGCATCTTTTCCTGCAGTTCGCCCTTGCCTTCCTTGAGGCTGCCCTGCTGCTGGCGCAGCTGTTGTTCCTGTTCGCGCAGCTTGCTCAGCTTGTCTTCCAGATCCTTGTGTTCCGATAGATCCAGCTGCGCCAGCAGGTTTTCCAGCGTCTGTAATTCACGATGTATTTCCAGCATGCGGGTGATGGCATCGGCATAGTCCAGCGGCTGCAGTTTTTTGACGTTTTCCAGCAGGCGGCTGACTTGCTGCATGCGGTCGTTGGCCTGTTGCCATTCTTCTGTGAGGCGTTCCAGTTCCTGCTGCGTGGCCTTCAGGGCCCGCTCCCTCGCCGCCACGCCGAACACCAGTTCGCTATCCGGCAGGTCGCAGCGGAACATGCTGTAGCCACCGGCGCCCATGCCGTCGGCAGTCAGGCCGCGGCGGGTTTGGCGCAGTTCCTCGGCCGAGGGCACCTGCACCACGTTGCCGTAACTGGCGGTCAGGTAATGCTTGGCCGTGGCGTGGGAAAAAGACAGCAGGTGAATGATGGAATCGGCTGGCAGTGTGCTGCGTTCGGCATCGCGCTGCGCCTTGCTGCCCTGGATGATGCGCGCGCGGTTGTCGCGTCCCGGCAGCTGGCGCACGATGCGGATCGCCTCGGCCTCGTGATCGGCATCGACGATGATGGAAAAACGCGCCATGCCCAGATAGCCCTCGATGGCCATCTGCCAGCGCGGGTCGCTGACCTCCACGTGGTCGCACAGCACGCGTGGGTCGGCCTGCGGGCAGTCGCGCAGGATGGCCTCCAGCGCCCGCGTAACATAAAGTGGGTAGTTGACCTGTTTGGCCTGCAGGCGCTCGATGTCCTGTTGTTTCTGCCGGCACTGGCCCTTTAACTGTTCGTAGCGGGCCTCCCGTTTGTGGGCCAGTTTCGCCAGCTGGTCGTGCAGGGACGGGCCGCCCACCGGGCTGCCGGTCTGGTGCCATTGTTCATGCCACTGGTTGTGCAGGCGCTGGGCGGCACGGGCCTGATCCAGGTGCAGCTCCAGCGGTGTCAGGTCGTTGGTCAGATCCTTTTGCAGCAGGGCGGGGATGTCCAGTTCGCCGCGCCCGCCTTCCTGCACCACGCTGCGGGCCAGCTGGCGGATTTGCAGGTCGGCCAGCAAGGGTAGTGCGTCCATCAGTTCGGCGTCCTGCAAATCCTTTTCGATGGCCTTGGTGGCCTGCAGGTTGTTGTCCAGGGAATTGTCCTGTTCCAGCAAGCGGCGGGCGATGTCCGTGAGCTGTTTTTGCTGTTGCTCGCGTTGCTGCTCCAGTTCGTCCTTTTGTTGCAGGGCATCGATGCCCAGGCGCTGGGCTTCCAGCTGTACGCGCTGTTCGTGAATCTGTTGCAGGCGCTGTTCGGCCAGCGCCGTCTCGGTTTCGTTTTCTTTCAGCCGGCGCTGGTAATCGCCCTGCTGTTTTTTGGCCTTGATGTAGTCGCGCTGGCGTTGCAGGTAGTCGTATTGGGCGAGGGTGAAGTCGAGGCTGTTCAGCTCGATCCATTGCTGGATGTAGTGGCTGGCTTGTTGCTCGGCGTTTTCCAGAATGCCGATGGATTTCACCAGCCGGGCCGCGTCGCGTTCCATGGCGTGAATGGTCTTGAGCTGTCCGGAAATGGCGCGGATGGCCTCGCCGAGGTCCTTTCTTTCCAGAATTTCCCGGGCGACGAAATCATTGATGCTGCGCACCGGCTTGTAGGCCATGAAGCGGGAAAAGGCCCGCGCCGCCGCCGTGGCCTCGGCTTCGGAGACACTGTCGTGCTGGCCGCGCAAGGCGGCGTAGAGACGGCGCAGGTAGGTCTTCTTGGTGTCGTATTTTTGCACCCGGCGCTGGCCGAATTCACGGATCAGCAGGTTCTGGATCTTGTCCAGGGGCGTGATGTACTTGGTGGTACCGTCGTCGCGCACGAAGTGCGACAGCGCCAGCTGTTCGCCGGGCAGGATCAGAAACAGCAGATCGTCCTGGCGCGCCACCTGTTGCCCGCCGCTGGCGTCCAGCCAGGCGCGCACGCCGATGACGGCGGTGAACGGCTGCGCCGATTCGCCCTTGGTGGGGTGGAACACGGCGGCGAGATAACCGTCGGTGGGGTCGAGGCGCGCATAGCTGCCATCGTCGCAACCGAGCACGTAGGACGCCAGGGTGCGCACCCGCTTGCCGCCGCGGCCGCGCTGGGTGGTTTCGTCCTGCCCCGGGTTGTATTGAAAGAGGTTTTCGTGGGCCGCGGTCATGATGGTCTGGATGGCGTCCGCCGCCGTGGTCTT
>CAZTPE010000368.1:0-2603 GCA_964614545.1 uncultured Ectothiorhodospiraceae bacterium | reverse complement strand
AGTATGCGGTGGATTACGGATCTCTCGATTCGCTATAAATTGTTCCTGATTGCGGCGGTTAGTTGCATTGGCTTCACTATTTTTCTGGCACTGAATTACAACGTGACGCAGGAAAATGCAAAGCGCTTACATGCTGTTAAGGCGGTCTACTTCCCATTGCTTGAGCGGACGGAGATAAATCTCATCCGGCTGGACAGGATAAAAGGGATGTTGACCAATGCTGTCAGTACCGGTGAAGAGGATCTGCTGGAAACTGCGGATGAGCTTGCCAGTGAGGTGAGCAAGGTATTACAGGAAATGGTGGAACTGGATCCTGGCCTGACGGACGATGTTGCGGAACTGGATCAGCTGTTTGGGAGCTACTACGCTGCCGCCCGCTCGATGAGCAGTGGCCTGCTCAGTGATACATTGGCGCTGGAAGGCATCCAGGGTAAGGCCGACGCGATGGGCAAGGCATTGGAGGCCTATGAGTCGCGGCTGAAATCATTTCGAGACAGCCGCTACACTCAATTCAGTAATACCCTTGAACTGGCCAACAAGGCTTCCCAAGATACGCTGGTGACGGGATTGGTCACGGGGATTGTGATTATCGCCGTGCTGCTCGGCGCTATCTTCATGGTCTCTTCCCTGATTACGGGAAATCTCAATACGATTATTGATTCTCTGAGGGAACTGGCGGAAGGCCGGGGTGACCTGACCAAACGCCTGCAGAGTAACAGTGCCGATGAAACGGGCACAGTGGTGAAATACTTCAACGACTTCCTGCAAAAACTGCACGACCTGATCAAGGAGGTGGTTGATGCAACCACTCAGCTAGGCGCCAATGCCTCACAGTTGTCCGAAATCACCCAAACGACTGCCAGTGGTGCACAACAGCAGCAAACGGAAGTCGATCAGCTGGGCACAGCCATGAACGAGATGGCGAGTACGGTGCAGGAAGTGATGCACAATGCCGGTGAAGCCGCGGGTGCCGCGCGCGAGGCGGATGAGGCATCCAGAAACGGGCAGGCGATCGTTGCCAATACCGTAAATGTCATCACGACCCTGGCCGACAGTATTGAAGGTGGTGCCCGGGTAATTACGGCGCTGCAGGTTGAAAGTGAAAACATTGGTGGTGTACTGGACGTCATTCGCACCATTGCGGAGCAAACCAATCTGTTAGCCCTGAATGCTGCCATCGAGGCTGCGCGGGCGGGGGACCAGGGGCGGGGTTTTGCCGTGGTGGCCGATGAAGTGCGCACCCTGGCCAGCCGCACCCAGGAATCCACGCAGGAAATCCAGACCATGATCGAGCGTCTGCAATCGGGTGTTGGCAAGGCGGTTGGCGTGATGGGCCAGAGTCGTGAACAGGCGCAGAAGAGTGTGGATCAGGTGGCCGAAGCGGGCGGATCTCTGGATGCCATTACCCAGGCAGTGAAAAGAATCCATGTCATGAATGATGAAATTGCCAGTGCAGCGAAAGAGCAGAGCACCGTTGCGGAGTCGATGAATGAAAGTATCATCAATATCAGCCAGGTGGCGGATCAGACCAATAACAGTGCGCAGGTGACCTTTGGCGCCAGTGATGAGCTGGGGCAGGTTTCCTCGCGCCTGATCGACCTGGTGAGCCGTTTCAAGGTGTAGGCTGCGGGTCTGACGGTCTGCACTGGGCCTATTTGTCCAGCCGGGTATACTTTGAACCTTCAAAGGTCAGGTTGTACATCAGCCCCTTGTTTCCGAACACAAACCCCACGATGGGTTTGTTGAGGCTGGTCGAATCGATGCTGGCACCCACGCCCAGGGTGGCGAGGGCCACGGAGCCATCCACGCCGGCCTCCCAGCCATCGCTTTTGCGAAACTTGTCCAGTGCGCTTTTCTGCAGAAAGACAATGATTACGGTCTTCATCTGCGCGCCAAGCTGAAAGCCGATAGAGGCCGCTGCGGTATTGTAGTAATCCACCGTCTTGCCGCCAATCAGCAGGGCACCCTCACCATATTCGCCGCCGATACCGATTCCGGCCTTGATGACTTCCGGGAACACCAGCACTCCCTTGGCCGAGCCGAGAAACTCACTGGCGCCACCCACCTCTTTCTTGAAGCGTTTCAGTGCGTCATTGACCTTGATGTCGATTTCCTTGGCGGATGCCGCCTGTGCGGCTGATGTGCCGCCAACGAAGGTGAGCAGCAGTAGTGTGCTGAGCAATGCGCTGAGGAAGGCGCTGGCGGAAGGCGGGCGGTGGGTCATGGTAGGCTCCAACGGATTGTCGGTGGGATTGCCGGCGTTGTGCCGGACAGGGCAGGGTACCTCCCATTCTCCCGGAGGCATCCCCGGGTCGTCAACTGATGCCGTAATGAACACTCAGCGGAGCGCTAAAATCCCACCTGCTGGTCTGTGGGGTTTGAGGTAAACTGGCCGACCGTTTGAGCCGTTTCAGGAAATGCCATGTCTGCTGTCGATGAACCGGGTGAATCACTGTCCACCCTGGCTGATTTTGTGCGCTGGGGTGCGAGCCGCTTCGCTGAGGCCGGGCTGAAGTTCGGCCACGGTACCGACAATGCCCTCGATGAGGCCTATGCCCTGGTGCTGCACGCACTGCATCTGCCGCACAATATTCCGGCCTACA
>CAZTPE010000367.1:0-2603 GCA_964614545.1 uncultured Ectothiorhodospiraceae bacterium | reverse complement strand
GCGGCCTGTTCGATATAACCCTGGGCGCCGCCGCTGCACCAGGCGATACGACGGATCTCCGCGGCCCGCCCGGGAATATGCAGCGGCGTACGCCGCAGACTGTCGGCGATGCGCGCGGCGAAGGCCTCGCCGCTCACCGGCTCGCCCACGCTGCCGGTGAGGGCAATGGCGGGCTCGCCGGCAAAACCACCGCTGACCGACAGCCCCAGACGCTGCGCCAGCTGCGCATTATTGCCCAACTGCGGATGCGCATCCAGCGGCAGATGATAGGCCAGCAGATTGATGCCGGCATCCAGCAGGGCCTGCACGCGGCGGCGCTTGAGGCCGGTGATGGTGGGCTGCTCGCCCTTCCAGAAATAGCCGTGATGCACCAGCAGGGCATCGGCGCCGGCCACCACAGCGGCATCCACCAGTGCCTGACAGGCGGTCACGCCGCACACCAGCGTGCGGATTTCCGCCTTCCCCTCCACCTGCAGGCCGTTGGGGCAGTAATCGGAAAAGGCATCCACATTCAGCAATTCATGCAGGTACCGCAGTAATTCATCGCGCCGGACCATAGACCACCCATCTCTTCATCAGGACATTCTCCGGCAACAAACACTACATGATAAGATTCCGCCCATGAAGCATTCCAGCCCATTCTGGTTCATCGTCAAGGCCTCCATCGCCGGTCTCGCCGTGGCCTTCGTCATCCTGGTCCTACGCCCGGATCTCCTCGGCCAGAGTCGCCCGGTGGTAGAGATCACCGAGTCCACGCCCCTGCGCGCACTGGCGGGCAGCGGTCCGGTCTCCTATGCCGACGCCGTCGATGCTGCGGCACCGGCGGTAGTCAATGTCTACACCACCAAGATCGTCACCGAGCGTGCCAACCCGCTTTACAGCGACCCCATCTTCCGCTACTTCTTCGGCGACCGGTTGGCGCCGCGTCAGCGTCTGGAGACCAGCCTGGGCTCCGGAGTCATCGTCAGCGACCAAGGCTATATCCTCACCAACAATCACGTCATCGAGGGCGCCGCCGACATCCAGGTCGCCCTGCGTGACGGCCGCAGCATCGAGGCAGTCCTGGTCGGCACCGACAGCGACACCGACCTCGCCGTACTGAAGATCAACATGCAGGGACTGCCCGCCATCACCTTCGGCTCCTCTGAAAACCTGCGCGTGGGCGACGTAGTGCTGGCCATCGGCAACCCCTTCGGCGTCGGCCAGACGGTGACCATCGGCATCGCCAGCGCCACCGGCCGCAACCGCGTCGGCATCAGTACCTTCGAGAACTTCATTCAGACCGATGCCGCCATCAATCCCGGCAACTCCGGCGGCGCATTGATCAACGCCTTTGGCCAGTTGGTGGGCATCAACACCGCCATCTTTTCCCGCTCCGGCGGCTCGCAGGGCATCGGCTTCGCCATCCCCGTCGACTTGGCCAAGGAGGTCATGAGCCAGATCATCGAGACCGGCCATGTGGTGCGCGGCTGGCTGGGGGTCGAGGGACAGGACATCACACCACAGCTGGCCGAATCCTTCGGCCTGCAGGGCGTACGCGGGGTGATCATCGCCGGCGTGCAACGCAACGGCCCGGCCAGCCAGGCCGGCCTGCGCCCGGGCGACATCCTCACCCACATCAATGGCCAGCCCGCCATCGACAGCAAGACCAGCATGGGCCTGATCGCCAGCTTTGCCCCCGGCACACGAATCACCCTGCGTATCCTGCGCGCCGGGATGGAAATGGAACTCAAGGCCGTCGTCGCAGAGCGTCCCTCCCGGGCGGGCAGCGGCCGGGGCTGAAATGTGCCAACTACTCGGCATGAACTGCAACGTCCCCACGGACATCTGCTTTTCCTTTGAAGGCTTCCGCGCCCGTGGCGGGCGCACCGACCTGCACAGCGACGGCTGGGGCATCGCCTTTTTTGAAGACCAGGGCTGCCGCCTGTTTCTCGACGACCGGGCCTCCGCCGAATCCGCCATCGCGGAGCTGGTGCGCGACTATCCCATCCGTTCGCTGAATGTCATCGCCCACATTCGCAAGGCCACCCATGGTCATGTCGCACTACAGAACACCCACCCCTTCCAGCGCGAACTGTGGGGGTGCTACTGGGTATTTGCTCACAATGGCGAACTGAAGAACTTCGCGCCGACGGACAAAGGCCGCTTTCGTGCGGTCGGTGACACCGACAGCGAGGCCGCCTTCTGCCACATCCTTAACACCCTGCAGCAGCAATATCCGCAGCAACAACCCACACCGGTGGAGCTGCTGAAATCCCTGCGAAAAATCAGCAACGAGATCGCCCGCCATGGCATGTTCAACTTCCTGCTGTCTAACGGAGAATTGCTACTCGCGTACTGCGCCACGGATCTGAACTATGTACTGCGCAAGGCACCGTTCTGCACCGCACACCTGATCGACGAAGACGTCAGCGTGGATTTCAACGAACTCACCACCCCCGATGACCGCGTAGCCCTGATCGCCACCCTGCCCCTGACCGACAATGAAAACTGGACAAAAATGGCGCCCGGGGAATTACTGGCCTTTCATCATGGGCGGGTACTAGCACGGGGCTAACACTGAAACGCTGTCTTTTGTAGGAGCGGGCCATGCCCGCGAAAGC
>CAZTPE010000366.1:0-2616 GCA_964614545.1 uncultured Ectothiorhodospiraceae bacterium | reverse complement strand
ATCCTGTTCGACATCGGCATGCCCATTTATCTGGTGATGAACCGTGACTGGAACAAGCGCCTCATCGAGCAGGGCGACATCATGTCCTTTGGTATCTGGATGCATTTCGGCCTGATCATCACCCTGTATGTGCTGTATGCGGTGCAGATCCAGACCGCCCTGGTGCTGAGAAGATCACCCGGCGAAGACACCGCCAAGGCGCGCAAGGATCACCGCGCACAGGGCAAGGGCATCCTGCTGGCACGTGGGCTGGTGATTCTGACCGGCGCGATTCTGGTGGAGTCGCCGGAACGGGAGTAAAGGGCGCCGCCCCCCCGACAATAAAAAAGGCGTGACCATCACCGGCCACGCCTTTTTTGTCAGTCGCCTATGTCAGCGACCGGGGTGAAGGACTCAGGCGCCCTTCTTGGCCTCGGTCAGCTGGTGAATGCGCGGCGCCAGAATCAGCTCCATGGCGAAGCCCATCTTGCCGCCCGGCACCACGATGGTGTTGGGACGGGACATGAAGGAACCGTCGATCATGTTCAGCAGGTAAGGGAAGTCCGCACCATTGTGATCGCGGAAGCGGATGACGATGAAGCTCTCGTCCGGGGTCGGGATATCGCGGGCAATGAAGGGGTTGGAGGTGTCCACCGTGGGCACGCGCTGGAAGTTGATGTCCGTGCGCGAGAACTGCGGCGTGATGTAGTGCACATAGTCATCCATGCGGCGCAGGATGGTGTCGACGATGGCCTCGGCGGAATAGCCGCGCTGGGCGCTGTCGCGGTGGATCTTCTGAATCCACTCCAGATTAACGATGGGCACCACGCCAACCAGCAGGTCAACAAACTTGGAAACATCCACATCACCGTCCACGGCGCCGCCGTGCAGGCCTTCGTAGAACAGCACATCGGACTCTTCCTTGATGTCTTCCCAGGGGGTGAACTGGCCGGGGCTCAGGTCGGTGCCCAGACGGGCATTGTGCTCGGCGGCCTCTTCGACACTGTGCAGGTAGTAGCGACGGCGGCACTGGCCGGTTTCACCATAGGTCTTGAAGGTCTCGGCGATCAGATCGAAATGGTTGGACTCGGGGCCGAAGTGACTAAGCTGTTTACCCTTCTTGGCGAACTCGGCAATCGCCTCCTTCATCGCGGCACGATCGTAGCGGTGGTAGCTGTCACCTTCCACCACCAGCGGGTTGATCTGTTCGCGGCGGAAGATGTGCTCAAAGGCATTTTTGACCGTAGTCGTACCCGCGCCGGAAGAACCGGTAACGGCGATAACGGGATGTTTTACCGACATATTACTCTCCTTAAAGATACAAAATTCGTTGCCTGCGCCCGGGGGGGAAACCGTATTTGGCAGGCGCAACGCCACGCTGGGCGCGCAATAGAACCGCCTATAATAGCGTTTTCGGGCTGCGCAGGGAAGTTAAGGACCGCCACCGTTCATCAGAACAGCTCAATAGTCTGCAGCTCCCTGGCCCCTTCGTGCAGCACCCGGTCATCGTTGAGCCACTCATAGGCATTGACCTGATTCCGGCCGTGATTCTTGCCGTAATACAAAGCCTTATCGGCCCGATCGATCAACGTCGAGGGCAGTACCCGCGGTTCGATTTCCACCACACCGATGGTCAGCGTGACCTGATTGATTTGCGGAAAATGATGTGACGCCACCCGCGCGCGAAAACGCTCCAACACGGCCATGGCGGCCTCCAGGTCCGCATCCGTCAGTACAGCGACAAACTCTTCGCCACCATAGCGGAACAGCATGTCATTGAAACGGAATGATTCACGCATCAGCTCGGCCAGAATCAGCAGCACCTCATCACCATAGAGATGGCCCAGCGAGTCGTTGATGCGCTTGAAGTGGTCGATGTCGAAGATGGCGAAACAACCGAGGTTGGCCGCATCAATCGCGCGGCGCCCCGGGACCTCGCCCGGCGCCAGCGCCTTGGCCAGCCAGTTATCGAGGGCGGCGCGGTTGAACAGGCCGGTCAAGCCATCGCGCTGCTGGTGATTGAGCAGGCTGTGCTGGTTGGCGTAGATGGCCACCAGCTTCTCGATCACATGGCAGACATCGCCCGCAACCGTGGTCGATTCACAGCTCACCAGCCCAGAGACCTGATCCTGCTCGATCACCGGGTAGACCCGCTTGCAGCTGCCGTCGGTCCGCTCTTCGATCATCTCCTGGCGATCAATACAGCGCCGCAGCATGGGCCGGTTTTCCAGTGCCGTGAGGTAGGTGCCGATCCGGTCGACATCCGTACAGGCCACGACCTTGGCGGACAGATTGCCCAGGTCACCCTGCAGGGAATAGACGCAGACACTGAACCCCTGCTGCAGGGTGGAAACCGTGCGCACCATGGCCGCAGCCAGGGTGTCCAGGTCGCGTTGCGCGGTCAGATCCACGGCGGCATCCAGCGGAGATAGATCGTAAGACAAGGTCAGGTGCTCGACTGATTTCCCATACGAAAAGCAGGATAGCACAGCAGTTTCCGAGCGTCCCATGGTTCTTGCCAAGCGGCCCTGGCGCGCCATAGAATGGCCTGCACCAGGCGACGCGGGCGTCGTATAACGGCTATTACCTCAGCTTCCCAAGCTGATGACGTGGGTTCGACTCCCATCGCCCGCTCCA
>CAZTPE010000365.1:0-2630 GCA_964614545.1 uncultured Ectothiorhodospiraceae bacterium | reverse complement strand
TGCAGAGTGGCGTAAAGACCGCGCACATCGTCGATGGCCGCGTGCAGCACGCCGTGCTGCTGGAAATCTTCACCGACGAGGGCGTCGGCACGCTGATTCGTTCGCGGGCGGGGTAGGAGCGGGCCATGCCCACGATATCTTTTCCGGCCACCACGGGGGTGGCTGTTTTAACATCGTGGGAGCGGCTTCAGCCGCGAAGAATATTTCCAACCTTCTTCGCGGCTGAAGCCGCTCCCACAGTATCAGTGCTTCCTCTTAACTTGGGAGAGATTCATCGCGGGCATGGCCCGCTCCTACGCGTACCCGGCTAAACAATAACAACTAAGACATAGTCCATGACCAACAAACCTTCCCGCGCCCAGCAGATCCTCGAAGCCCTCGCCCATCAGCTGGAAGTCAGCCCCGGCCAGCGCATCACCACCGCCGCCCTGGCGCGCGAGCTGGGAGTATCAGAGGCGGCGCTGTACCGCCACTTTCCCAGCAAGGCGCGCATGTTCGAGGCGCTGATTGAGTTCATCGAGGACACGGTGTTCGGCCTGATCAATCGCATCCTCGACGACCAGCCCACGGCACAGGCGCGCTGCGAGGCCATTCTCGGCGTACTGCTGGGCTTTTCGGCGCGCAATCCGGGCCTGTCACGGATCCTGGTCGGTGATGCCCTGACCGGTGAAAACGAACGCCTGCGCACCCGTATCATGCAGTTCTATGATCGTCTGGAGACGCAGCTGAAACAGATTCTGCGCGAGGCCGAGAGCAAGGGCGAACTGCCCATTGGCAATCCTTCCGCGGCGGCAGCCAACCTGATGCTGGCGGCGGTCGAGGGGCGTATGAACCAGTTCGTGCGCAGCGGTTTTTCGCAGTCGCCCCTGGAGCGCTGGGAGCAGCAGTGGGGCCTGCTGTCTGCAAGCCTGTTTCCTACCCAGTGATTGTCGAGTAGCTTGTGGGAGCGGCTTCAGCCGCGAAGGTTTAACCTAACCTCGCGGCTGAAGCCGCTCCCACAAATCTTTTTTTTCGGTAATCCGGTAAACCACTGAGTATGGACTGGCCCACCCAACTACTCTTGTTCGTCGTCTCTCTGGTGGCGAACATCTTTTCCGCCTTTGCCGGCGGCGGCGCTGGCCTGTTGCAGTTTCCTATCCTGATCTTTCTCGGTCTGCCCTTCGGCGTGGCACTGGCGACGCACAAGATCGCCAGCGTAGCCCTGGGTGTGGGCGCGACTGTGCGCAATCTGCGCGAGGGCAGCCTGCACGGCCGCCTGACCCTGTTCATTCTGCTGTTCGGACTGCCAGGCGTAATCATCGGCGCGAGCTTTATCCTCTTCGTGCCGGACCGCAGCGCCGAGATCGCCCTCGGTCTGCTCACTGTGGGTTTGGGCCTGTACTCGGTGTTCAAGCCCAGCCTGGGACAGCAGTCCCAACCCATGCCGGAAGCGGGCTGGCGCTATGCCGTAGGCGGCGGGGTGTTATTTCTCATCGGCATACTCAACGGCTCCCTCACTTCCGGCACCGGCCTGTTTGTTACCCTCTGGCTGGTGGGCTGGTTCGGCCTCGATTACAAGCGTGCAGTGGCCCACACCCTGGTGCTGGTGGGCCTGTTCTGGAACGGCAGCGGTGCCGTGACCCTGAGCCTGCTCGGCGACCCGCAGTGGTCCTGGCTGCCGGCACTGCTGCTGGGCTCACTGCTTGGGGGCTACGCCGGCGCCCACCTCGCCATTACCCAGGGCAATCGCTGGATCAAGCGAGTCTTCGAGGTGATCACCCTGCTGGTGGGGGCGAAGCTGATCATCGGCTGAGTCAATGCCAACCGTTCGCCTGCAGGCCGGGGAGAAGAGCGAATCCCGACGCCTCGCAGGAGCACACCGTGCTCAAGAGGTCAGAGAGCGGGTCCGCCCGTCATCGATGGCTGGATGAAATTTCCAGCCGAAAGGGCAAATTTCGCGCTCTATCCTTTTGAAGACCGCACATGCCTTGCAGGAACGATCCTTGATATCGTGTCAATTCTGCACCCTAATGGACGCGTTGATACCGCTTGCGTGACGGCGATATGCTTCAAGTCTCCATCGAAGAAACGCAAAGCGACATCAGAAGAGAGAAAGAGACAGGCGTAGCCATTTCCGTCCCACCCTGCAGGGAATTCTGCCCATTCATGGAAAACGATCGATGGCTACCAAGATCAGACCGAATCGGCCGTTCACACGAGATGCGGAATCAGCACTATTGGAATAGTGCCGATTCGGGCGGTTGGACTGACTAGAAAAAGGAAAAACAATGTCCATTGGGACTCACATTGAAAAAGTGAAAGAACACCTGTGAGAGGGTGCATTCACATCTGAAGCATCTGTTTCACAGGGAATTCTTCTGCCTGCACTAAACGAGCTTGGATGGCCTGTTTTTGATACCACAGTGGTGGTCCCAGAATTTTCTCTAGAAGGCCGACGGGTCTATTTTGTTTTGTGCCATCCTGCAAATAAACCGGCTGTATTTATCGAAGTAAAAAAAGTTGGGTTGTCTGAGGGCGCCGATAAGCAGCTATTTGAATATGCGTTTCATCTAGTGGTCCATGCGCAAAATTAGGTAACAGTTTACTAATCCAGAAGGCGTAGCTCTTTGTTGGCAAAACTTGAAATGGAA
>CAZTPE010000364.1:0-2636 GCA_964614545.1 uncultured Ectothiorhodospiraceae bacterium | reverse complement strand
ACCGCTGCCGCCGCCGATGGCGATGAGGTCGTAGTGTCTGGACATGTTTTTCCTTATTTCTTTGCAGGGTGGACTGCGCCCACCACTTAGTCGATATCTGTTCGTTAACCGGTAGGCGGTGCCCTGTCCTTCCCAAGCTTATTCTTTCAAACGAATGCTGAGCCGGCCATCCTCGACACGGATCGAATCCACGCCATCGGCGAACGCCGCCCAGAAGCCACCCTGCTGCCCAAATTCCTTGACCAGGTCGATATTCTTCATATTCCCCAGCCAGGCATTGGGCACCGGCACGCCCATCACGCTAACGCCCTTGAGCACCACCACCGGCCTGTCATTATTAAACGCCAGCTCCACCCCGGCCTTCACCTTCAATGTCTTGCCCCCCAGCACGGGAAAGTCCTCATCCAGGGGCAGCAGGAGTTTGACACTGAGCAGATCACTCGACAGATCGATGGCCAGCTTTCGCGCCAGATCGGTGTTATTGGCCAACAGGGCATTCAGCTCTTTTTCCGTGAGGGCAATACTTCGATTGGCGCCTGCCTCGCTGTAAGCCTCGGGTTGCAGGGCTGGCGCCGTATCGCTCGCCGTACCTTGCGCGGGCTCCAGGCGGGACAACTTGGCATCCAGCACCTGACTCTCTTCGGCGCTGAGCACCACCGGCTTGAATTCATCGGGAAAAACATAAACCGTCAACACCCAGAACGAGACCACGGCACCAACGAAAAGCGCCAACAATACCATCAGTACGACATGCAGACGGTCAAAGCGCCGCTCGCCAGACGGGTACTCTGTTTGTTGTTGTGTCTCAGTCGTCATACCAACCATAGTCTCCGTGTCCGCAAATAAACGCGAATTCACGCAAATGCCCTTTTCACTTTATTTGCGTTTCTTGGCGTTCATTTGCGGGCCACCCCTGCCTTGCGGCGATTCATCCAACGGCTTATCGATTACATCCACTGCAATGGCGGCTCGTTCATCACCGCTGCCTGTTCGCGCAGGGCAAGGATCTGTTCTTCCCAGTAGCGCGGTTCGCCGAACCAGGGGAAGTTGCGGGGGAAGCTGGGATCATCCCAGCGCCGCGCCAGCCAGGCCGAGTAATGGATCATGCGCAGGGTGCGCAGCGGTTCGATCAAGTGTAGCTCGCGCGGATGGAAATCCATGAATTCCGTGTAGCCGGCGAGAACCTCGTCCAGTTGCACCGTCATCTGCGGGCGGTCGCCGGAGAGCAGCATCCACAGGTCCTGCATCGCCGGGCCCATGCGCGCGTCATCGAAATCGACGAAGTGCGGGCCATCGTCGGTCCACAGGATGTTGCCGGGATGGCAGTCGCCGTGCAGGCGGATATTACTGAAATCACCGGCGCGGGCGAAACCGGCCTCGACCTGCGCCAGCACGTCTTTGGCGAGGCTGAAATAGGCTTCGTGCAGATAGTCGGGGATGATCAAGGTCGTGCGCAGGTAGTCCACGGAGGCGTGGCCGAAGCTCGCGATATCCAGCGTGGGGCGATGGGCGAAGGGCTGGCTGGCGCCGATGGCGTGGATGCGTCCGAGGAAGCGCCCCAGCCAAACCAGATTGTCCGGATTTTCCAGATCCGGCCAGCGGCCACCGCGACGCGGGTAAAGCGCGAAGCGAAATTCGGCGTCGTCCATGGCGTAAGTCAGCAGCGTCTCGCCCGCGGCATTGGCCAGCGGCGCGACGACGGGAATCTCTGCATCACTCAGGGTCTGGCTGAAGACGTGCTCCTCGCGAATGGCCGCGTCGGACCAGCGCCCGGCGCGATAAAACTTTGCCACCAGCGGCTGCGCGTCCTCGATGCCTACCTGATAGACGCGGTTTTCGTAACTGTTCAGCGCCAGCAGCCGGCCATCGGTGCGGTAGCCGGCAGCGTCCACTGCGTTCAGCACCGCATCCGGGGTGAGGGCGTCGTAAGGGTGCTGGGCGGGGGATGGCGGGGTGTCGGTCATGTATTTCGTGTTGGTGTGTTGGTCTGGATAGAAGGTATTAGGGTAACATCATTGCACTGTAGCGACCCGTTGGGCGACCCGCGCGGTTGCCCAACGGCAGCATCTCAAAACCCAACAAAAACAAAGACGCCATGAATAATCCCCTGTTGCAGCTCACCGACCTCCCTCCCTTCAGCCAGATCAAACCGGAACACGTGGAGCCGGCTATCGAGCAGATTCTGGCCGACAACCGCGTTGAAATCGCGCGTCTGCTGGATGCGGCCACGGACTACCGCTGGGACAATCTGGCCGAGCCGCTGGCCGATCTGGAAGATCGCCTGAATCGCACCTGGTCGCCGGTCAGCCATCTGATTGCGGTGGCCAACAGCGACGCACTGCGTGAGGCGCACAACGCCTGCCTGCCCAAGCTTAGTCAGTACGCCACCGAGCTGGGACAGAACGCACGCCTTTACGCGGCCTTCCAGCACATTGCCGACAGTGCCGAATATGCAACGTTGAACACGGCGCAGCGCAAGGCCATCGACAATGCGCTGCGTGATTTCCGTCTCGACGGCGTCGATCTGCCGGAGGAACAAAAACAGCGTTACATGGAGATCCAGCAGCGGCTGTCCACAATCACCGCCAAGTTTGCCGAGAACGTGCTGGACGCCACCCAGGCCTGGGTTCGCCCGG
>CAZTPE010000363.1:0-2643 GCA_964614545.1 uncultured Ectothiorhodospiraceae bacterium | reverse complement strand
CCTGCTGACCGGCCTGCTGGCCCTGCCCGCTGCCAGCCTTGCCTCGCCCATCGGTGATTCGGGTAAGGCACGCATTGTCGCCACCGTCAACGGCAAGGAGATCAACGAATGGACCCTAAAAAGCTATGCTCAACAGCGCGGCCTGCCGCCCGAGGCTGCTGCCGACGGCCCGCAGCGGAACGCGCTGATCGAGGAGCTCATTAATCGTGAACTGATCTATCAGAATGCCGTCAGCATCGGCGTCGACAAGACCCCTGCCGTTCAAGCCGAGATCGAACACCTGCGCATCAACATCATTGCCGGCGCCATGCTGAACCGTTCATCGGATCGCTTTGCCGTCGATGAAGCCGAAATGAAAAAGGAATACGAAAGTCGCCAGGATGAACTGAGCAGTACGGAATACAAGGCGCACCACATCCTTGTCGCCTCGGAACACGAAGCCAAGGCCATCATCGAGGAATTGAACCAGGGCGGCGATTTCACGCAGCTGGCCAGTGAACACTCCACCGGCCCCAGCGCCACAAGCGGCGGCGATCTGGGCTGGTTCCGCGCCGAACAGATGATGCAACCCTTTGGTGAAGCGGTGAAAGAAATGAAAAAGGGTGCCTACACTAAGACACCGGTAAAAACCGATTTCGGCTGGCACATCATCCTGCTCGAAGATGAGCGCCGCGTCGCCCCACCGTCCTACGACAGCATCAAGGAGCAAATTCGTGTAGGCCTGCAGAATCAGCTGATGGAGAATTACATCGCGGATTTGCGCAAAGAGGCGAAAATCGAAAAGCCGTGATCGTACCGAATGTAGGAGCGGCTATATCTCAAACATCCGCACCGCTCAGCCTCTCATCGAGCGGCGCCGGACGGGCAATAGCGTATCCCTGGGCATAATCCGTGCCCAGCTCACGAAGCCTCTCCAGTAACTCATCGTTTTCCACATACTCGGCAATGGTCTTGATACCCAGCGTATGCGCAATACGATTGATGGATTCCACCATCGCTTCATCGACCGGCTCATGCAATAACTCACGAATGAAACTGCCATCGATCTTCACATAGTCGAGCGGCAGTTTTTTGAGGTAAGAAAACGAGCTGACACCGGTGCCGAAATCATCCAGCGCAAAACGGCAGCCCCGTGCACGCATTTTCTGGATAAACTTCAGCGCCACATCAAGATTGGAAATAGCGGATGTTTCCGTGATCTCAAAACAAACGGCCTCGGCCGGCACCTCGTGCAAGTCCATCAGACGGCTGACATAATCATAAAAGGTCTCATCGCCCAGCGACTGCCCGGAAAGGTTAATACCACACAAAACGCGCTGACCATTTTGTGCCGCTTGGCGGGCCAGCTCGGTAATCTTCGGCAACGCTGTGCTGACCACCCAGCGGTCGATATCCGGCATCAGATTGAAACGCTCGGCGGCGGGAATGAACGCCTCTGGCGAGGCCAGCTCACCCTTTTCATCTTCACGACGCATCAGCAGTTCACAATGAAACAGTCCCGGCTCTTCGGCGGAAATGGGTTTAATGGCCTGGTAGTAAAGCCAGAATTGCTTTTTCTCCAGCGCCTCACCGATGCGCGTCGCCCAGCGCATTTCACCACGGCGCTTTTCCAGTTCCGGATTGCCCGATTCATAGACAAAGACCTGGTTCCGCCCCTTGGATTTGGCGGCATAGCAGGCGATATCCGCTGCGCGCAGGACATCGGTCGTGGTGCCACTATTTTCCGTTAGCGGGACCACGCCGATACCGAAGCCGACATCAAAGCGTTTGCCCTGCCAGATAAAACGGAAGGCCTTGACCACATCACGCAGGGATTCGGCCTTGTTGGCTGCCAGGTCGAGTGGACAATCCATCAGCAGCACCGCAAATTCGTCACCACCGAGACGTGCGAGAATGTCCGTATCTCGCACCGTGGCCATCAGTAATGCCGAGAGTTGCACCAGCAGTTCATCACCCGCGGCATGGCCACAGGCATCATTGACCACCTTGAACTGATCCAGATCCATATAACACAGGGCATGCTGACGCCCCGATGTCTTGGCACTGTGCAGGGCGGCATTGAGCCGGCGCTCGAATTCACCCCGATCGAGCAGACCGGTAAGGGCATCATGACTGGCCTGATAGGCCAGCTGCTCCTCCATCTTGCGCTCCTTGCTGACATCGTGAAATACCAGCACCGCACCGATGATCTGTCCATCCCGATCACGGATTGGCGAAGCATTGGCCAAAATAAGAGATTCCCCGCCCTGCCTGTCGTGCAGAATGACGACCTCGGAAAGACGTGCCGTGCGACCTTCCCTGATACATTCCGCGACGGGATTGAGCACCACACCCTGGGTATGTTCATCCCTAAGAGGCAGCACCTTGGACAGTTCTCTGCCACGCGCCTGCGCAAGAGACCAGCCCGTTATCCGCTCCGCCGTGGCATTCATATGCTCCACCCGGCCCTCGGCATCGGTGGTAATCACCGCGTCGGCAATGGAATGCAGGGTGATTTCCGCCTGCTCCCGGTGCTGAAACAGAATATCCCTGCTGTGCTCACGCTCGAGAACAAAACGCCTTCGCATGTAGAGCAGCAAAATCAACAGCAACGAAAAGAGACTGATACCCACCAGCATATCGAGACGAAAAATCTCCGCCCCT
>CAZTPE010000362.1:0-2644 GCA_964614545.1 uncultured Ectothiorhodospiraceae bacterium | reverse complement strand
TGCCCTTCAAACAGTCTCGGAGGACAAGCAGTGGATGATACCACAGAAGCCAACAACGGCCCGCTGAGCGGGCGCGTCGTGCTGATCACCGGCGGCGCCCATCGCATCGGTGCACGCACCGCGCGCACTCTGCATGCCGAGGGTGCAAACCTGGTACTGCACTACCGCAGCTCACGTGACGCCGCCCATACTCTGCAAACCGAACTCAACCAAAACCGCGCCGATTCCGTGGTGCTGGTATGCGCCGACCTGCTCGATGAAGCGGCCCTGCCCGCCCTCATCAATGATGCCTTCTCGGCCTGGAAACGGCTGGACGTATTGATCAACAACGCCTCCACCTTTTATCCCACCCCCATCGGCGTGGCCACCCCGCAGCAGTGGGATGACCTGTTCGGCTCCAATCTCAAGGCACCCTTTTTCCTCGCCCAGGCCGCCGCGCCACACCTCAGGGCCAGCCGCGGCTGCATCGTCAATATCGTCGACATCCACGCCGATCGACCACTCAAGCGCTACCCTATCTACAGTATGGCCAAGGCGGGACTGGTCATGCTGACCAAGGCGCTGGCCTGTGAACTGGGGCCGGAGATTCGCGTCAATGCGGTCGCTCCGGGGGCCATCCTGTGGCCGGAAGCAGACATGGATGAAGTCACCAAGCAGCGCATCATCAACCGCACCTTTCTCAAGCGGCAGGGCAGTCCAGAGCATATTGCGCGGGCGGTGCTGTATCTGATTCGTGATGCCGAATACACCAGTGGCCAGGTGCTGACAGTGGATGGTGGACGGTCGTTGAATAGTTAGAAGATCACCGATCACGGCGGAATACCCTACCGCCGATGAAGTGGCGCGGAGCGCCACGGGATGCGTGACACCGCAGAGCGGTGTCACGAGTTAAGAGTTAACAACAAAGCCAGCCAGCACCATGAAACCCTTCGCCGAATCCTGCGAACAAAACAAGCACCCCATCCTCGCCGTACTGCGTGAGGAATTTGCCCAGGCCTCAGAAATTCTTGAAATCGGCAGCGGCACCGGGCAGCATGCCGTATTCTTCGCCCATGCCCTGCCACACCTGCACTGGCAAACCAGCGACTGTAGCGAAAACCACCCCGGCATCCTCGCCTGGCTGAGCGAAGACGGCGGCGACAATGTGCACCTGCCGCTGACGCTGGACGTCAGCCGCGACCCCTGGCCCCGGCACCCATACGACGGCATCTTCAGCGCCAACACCGTGCACATCATGGCCTGGACGGAGGTGGAAAAACTGTTTGAGGGGGTCGGACAGGTACTCGTCCCGGGAGGGCGCTTCTGTCTCTACGGGCCATTCAACCGGGACGGAAAATTCACCAGCGAGAGCAATGCGCGCTTCGATACCTGGCTGAAGCAACGCGACCCGAAGAGCGGCATCCGCGACCGTGCCGAGCTTGATGGCCTGGCACGGAAACAGGGCCTGCAACGCGTGGCCGACCATGAAATGCCGGCCAACAATCGCATCCTGGTGTGGCAGCGATAAAGGAGGATTAACCTAAATTAATCAAGATTGTAACTATTCACCACAGAGGTACAGAGAATGTATCGATGGAATGAACGCCGGAGGAAGGCACGGATGAGCGTAGAAAAATCCCGTTTCTTTTGCCATTGAGTGATTTCAGTGCCACCGTGCGCACAGCGCACGCTACGGGCAGGTGTAGTGTGCGCCATGCGCACAAGATGGACATCCAATTCCCCTGTGGGGAACTGAATAGTTACTTCAGATTTTCCGCAATTTCACGAATCCGCCCGACATCGACCTGCGCCTCCGCCGACTGCTGGTTGACCAGTTCCAGGAAGGGAATCAGCTCCTTCAGCAGTGTTGGCAGGTGCGGCTTGAGGCGATGCAGATTGCCGTGGCGAATCATTGCCAGCGCCTCGTCCATGCGCGGACAGATCTTGTCCACGGCGAGCTCGCCATCACTGTGTGACATCTTGTCCGCGACACAGAAACGATTACGGCCGTCCTGTTTGGCACGATACAGACGCTCATCCGCCACACTCAGCAGCGCCTGCAGGTCGTCACCATCCAGCGGCCGCAGGGCAATACCCAGACTAATGGTGACCGGAATCCGCTTACCGTCAAACTCGATCGTCAGGGATTCCACGGCCTTGCGCAAACGCTCGGCGAGGACAATGGAGGCCAGCCGGTTGGTAGCTGGCGAGCAGACCACGAATTCCTCGCCACCGATACGCGCCACCGTGTCCTCTTCGCGCAGATTGGTCGACAAGGTCGCTGCCACCCGCTTGAGGATTTCGTCACCAGCCGGGTGGCCGTAGGTATCGTTCACCGCCTTGAAGTGGTCGATATCAATCATCAGCACACTGAAATAATCCTGCTGCCGGCGCATCAGCGACAGTTCCTTGCCGGCGATCTCATCAAAGAAACGCCGGTTGGCAAGTCCGGTCAGCGGATCCGTGTTGGCCTGCGCACGCAGCTCGCGCTGGCTGGCCTCCAGCTGACGAATGGTCTGCGCCAGCTTGAGATGGGCGCGTAGACGCGCCAGTAGTTCGATACGGTCGCTGTCCTTGGTGAGAAAATCATTGGCGCCGGCATGAAAAGCGCGCTCGCGGGCGGCGGTGTCATCCGCCCCGGTGACGACGATCACCGGCAGATTCT
>CAZTPE010000361.1:0-2650 GCA_964614545.1 uncultured Ectothiorhodospiraceae bacterium | reverse complement strand
CGGCGGTCAGCGGCAGCGGCTGGCCATCGCGCGCATGGTGTTGGGTGAGCCGAAATTGGTGATACTGGACGAGGCGACATCTGCCCTGGATACGCAGACCGAGGCGCGCCTGCACCAGGCCCTGCACGAATTTCTCGAAGGTCGCACCACGCTGATCATTGCCCATCGCCTAAGTGCGGTAAAACAAGCAGATCGGGTTTATGTCTTTGACGGCGGCCGGATTATCGAAGAAGGTGCGCACGACGAATTGATTCAGGGCGATGGGCTGTACAGTCGCCTGTACGGAAAATTGCAGCATTAAATTTTGTAACAAGGTAGCCTGGATGGAGCGCAGCGGAATCCGGGAAGTGTGGTGCAGTCCCATCCCGGATTTCACTTCGTTTCATCCAGGCTACTTGCTACAGCATTAAATTGTGGGAGCGGCTTCAGCCGCGAAGCAGTATTTCGCATGGCTTCGCGGCTAAAGCCGATCCCACGGTATTTTGCTGTACATCACTGCTGCCGACTTCTGTAGGCGGTAGAAAAAATTAACTGGAGATAGCAATGCCTAAGGCCGGTGACCTGAAGCGCGGGATGATCGTCGAGATCAATGGCGAGCCCTATGTGGTGAAAAATGTTGATGTGAAGAGCCCCTCTTCGCGTGGCGCCAACACCCTGTACAAGGTGCGCTTCAACAACGTGCAGAGCAAACAGAAGTTGGAGCAGACCTTCAAGGGTGAGGACATGTTGAAGGACATGGACTTCAGCCGCCGCGAAGTGCAGTACCTGTATCAGGACGGCGACATGTACACCTTCATGGATGTGGAGGAATACAGCCAGTACACCCTGAGCGCGGATGATCTCGACGATCAACTGGGCTACCTGGTGGACGGGCTGGAAGGCCTGTCTGCATTGCTGGTGGATGGCAATGTGATCGGTATCGAGCTGCCGCAGTCGGTGAACCTGGCGGTGGTGGAAACCGCACCGGCGATGAAGGGTGCCACGGCCACCGGCCGCACCAAACCCGCCACGCTGGCGAGCGGTATCGAAGTGCAGGTGCCGGAATATATCACCGTCGACGATGTGTTGAAAATCAATACTGGTACCGGCAAGTTCATGTCGCGGGTTTGATGTGATTGACAGCAAGTAACAACAAGGTAGCCTGGATGGAGCGCAGCGGAATCCGGGGTGAAAGTGCACCACACTTCCCGGATTCCGCTGCGCTCCATCCAGGCTACTCGCCGAAAATATTAACTTTGCAAAGAACAACGTGACTAACAATAACGAAGAAAATACCACTGCCGTCGTTGCTGACGACGATGCTACACAGACAGAGAACGCTCCATCACAGGAGCCGATGGCGACCGTGACCATCGGTGACAGCCGCATCACCCTGTTGGGTACGGCCCACGTATCGCAGAGCAGTGCCGACAAGGTGCGTGAGCTGCTGGCCACCGGGGAGTATGACGCGGTGGCCGTTGAGCTGTGTCCCAGCCGGTATAACGCCATCGTCGACCCCGATGCGCTGGCCAAGATGGATCTATTTCAGGTTATCCGCGAGGGCAAGGCTTCGATGGTGGCAGCCAGTCTGGCACTGGGTGCTTTTCAACAGCGCGCCGCAGAGCAGATGGGCATTCAGCCCGGCGCGGAAATGCGCGTTGCCATCGACGATGCCAAACAGGCCAAACTGCCGGTGTTGCTTATCGACCGCGAAGTCGGCACGACGCTGAAACGCATTTATCGCAATGTGCCCTGGTGGCAACGATTCAATCTCATTGCGGGCTTGCTGGGCAGTGTGGTGACCAAGGAAAAAGTGAGTGAAGAGGAAATCGAGCGCCTCAAGGAAGGTGATGTTCTCGAATCCACCTTTGCCCAGTTTGCCGAGGAAGAAAAGGCGCTGTTCAAGCCGCTGATCGACGAGCGCGACCGCTACATGGTCGCGCGCTTGCGTCAGGAAATAGAGAAGCATCCCCATGAGAATGTGCTGGCGGTGGTGGGAGCCGGGCATCTGGCCGGCATGCAGCGCTACTTCGAGCAAGCAATGGAAAAACCGTCGGCAGAGGAGATCGCTGAGCTGGAACATGTGCCGCCGGGTGGCCGTTGGGTCAAACGCATTCCCTGGCTGATCGTGTTGCTGGTACTGACCGGTTTTGCCGTGGGCTTTTCGCGTAGTCCCGAGCTGGGTTGGCAGCTGGTGCTCGACTGGGTGCTCATCAACGGTGGTCTATCGGCGCTGGGTGCGTTCATCGCCGGCGGGCATCCCTTGACGGTGCTTGGCGCCTTCGTCGCCGCGCCGTTGACCTCGCTCAACCCCACCGTGGGTGCGGGGATGGTAACGGCAGCCATTGAAGTCTATTTCCGCAAGCCGAAGGTGAGTGACTTTGGCCGTCTGCGCTCGGACACCACCACCCTCAAGGGTTGGTGGCGTAATCGCGTCACGCGCGTCCTTCTGGTCTTCCTGTTCAGCACCCTGGGTTCGGCGATTGGCACTTATGTCGCGGGCTTCCGTATCTTCGAGCGCCTGAGTGGCTGAGGCCGACGTAACTATTCAGCTTACTACAGGGTTATGGTGTTCAAAGGGGAACTGGCTGTCCCTATTGTGCGCACGGCGCACACTACACCTGCCCGTAGTGTGCGCCGCGCGCACAATGATTCCTGTTCCAAAAGTAAG
>CAZTPE010000360.1:0-2655 GCA_964614545.1 uncultured Ectothiorhodospiraceae bacterium | reverse complement strand
TCGTCCCAGCTCAGCTCCTTGTTTTCCGGCAGGGTCTCCGGCGCCGGCGTCGCCGCGGGCTTGTCCTCACCTTCTTTCTTTCGTTTCGAAATCCACCAGGCGGAGCCACCCGCCACGGCCGCCAGACTCAGGAAGGCCAGGTTGGGCATGCCGGGGATCAGGCCCATGGTGCCGATGATAGTGGCCGCCACAGCCAGTGCCTTGGGGTTGTCGAACAACTGCTTGAGCACCTGCCCGCCCATATCCTGCGAGGAGGAATTGCGCGTCACCATCAGGCCGGCAGCGGTAGACAGCAACAACGCGGGGATCTGCGCCACCAGGCCGTCGCCGATGGTCAGCAGGGTATAGTTGTGGGTGGAGTCGCCAATGCTCATGCCGTGCTGCAGCATGCCCACGGCCAGACCACCGATGATGGTAATTACCAGGATCAGGATGCCGGCCACCGCATCGCCGCGCACAAACTTGCCGGCGCCGTCCATGGAACCGTAGAAATCGGCCTCCTGGGCCACCTCGGTGCGACGCTCGCGGGCTTCATCCTGGGTGATGATGCCGGCGTTGAGATCGGCATCGATGGCCATCTGCTTACCGGGCATGGAATCTAGGGTGAAACGCGCACTTACCTCGGCCACACGCGTGGCGCCCTTGGTGACCACGACGAAATTGATGATCACCAGAATCATGAAGATAACGATACCCACCGCCGTGTTGCCGCCGACGACGAATTCACCGAAGGCCTTGATCACCTGCCCGGCGGCATCGGTGCCGGTGTGACCTTCCAGCAGCACCACGCGCGTCGAGGCGATGTTCAGCGACAGGCGCAGCAGGGTGGCCAACAACAACACGGTGGGAAACACCGCAAATTCCAGCGGCCGCTTGACGTATACAGAGGCCAGCAGGATCACCAGCGCCAGAGAGATATTGAAGGTAAACAGGATGTCCAGCATGAAGGGCGGTAATGGCACCACCATCATGGCCAGCATCATCATCACCAGGATGGGCGCGCCGAGGCCACCACTTATCAGGCGTTTAGCACGTTCGATTAGTTTGCTGAAGTCCATGGCTACTCTTCTCGTTTCAGGTCATCGGGGATCGGCATATCGGCATCAAATTCCGGAGCAATGCCGCCATTGAGTTCGTAGTGACGCAGCTGGAACACATAGGCCAGCACCTGCGCCACGGCCAGAAACAGGCCGGCGGGAATTTCTTCATTCAGTTCGGTGTTGTGATAAATGGCGCGCGCCAGCGGCGGTGCGGAGACGATGGGTACGTCATTGGCGACGGCGATGCGGCGGATATGGCCGGCCACTTCATCGACGCCCAGGGCGACCACGATAGGCGCAGCGCTCTTCTCTTGATCATATTTCAGTGCCACCGAGTAGTGGGTCGGGTTGGTGATCACCACGTCGGCCTTGGGCACCTCTTCCATCATGCGGCGCTGGGCGATCTCCTGCTGGGTCTGGCGGATCTTGCTCTTCAGCTCCGGGCTGCCTTCCGTCTCCTTGAATTCATCCTTCACTTCCTGCTTGGTCATGCGCTGCTTGCGCGAGTGGTCCCAGACCTGAAAGGGCACATCCAGCAGCGCCACCAGAATCAATGCACAACTGAGAAAAAACACCACCGCAATCAGTTCATCGCCCAGATGCGCCATGCCTGAATTCACATCCTCATAACCCAAACCCAGAAAGACATCCATCTTGCTGACTAACAACCAATAGCCGACCGTGCCGACCAGCCCCAGCTTGGCGACAGACTTCAGTAACTCCACCAGGCTCTTGGCGGAGAAAATCCGCCCGATGCCCTTGATGGGATCCATTTTTTTGAGATCCGGCTGAATCGGCTTGAGACTGAACGCCCAACCACCCAGCGCCATGGGTGCAATCAGGGCCACGATCACCAGCAGCACCATCAACGGAATCACCACATTGATACCGGCCATGACTGAATGGGAAAACAGCTTCAGCATAGCGCTGGTATCAAAGACATCGGCACGATGGATACTCAGATTGTCGCGCAGGATCTCTTCCAGGCCGGTGACCATGCCCTTGCCCATGAACAGAAACCCGGCGCTGCTCACCAACAGTACGATCACCGTGGTGAGTTCCTTTGAGCGGGCAATCTGGCCCTTGTCACGGGCCTCCTGTTTGCGTTTTCCCGTCGCCTCTTCCGAGCGTTCCTGGCCGTTGTCGTTCTCTGCCACTTCAGCCCCCTGCCAACCAGCGCATGAATTCAAAGATGATTGTTAGCTGGTTTTTCACCTGTGCAGATATCACATCCAGCGTAGCAATCATGATGAAAAAACCCGCCAGAATGGAGATCGGGAAACCCAACGAGAAAATATTGAACTGCGGCGCCGAGCGGGTGACGATGCCGAAGGTCAGGTTGATCAACAACAGGGAGGCAATCGCCGGCAGGGCAATCTGCACCGCCCCGGCATACATCTTCCCGCCCCATACCGCGAGCTGCCACAAACCGTCGCGGCTAAGGCCGTTCATGCCGATGGGCAGGGTTCTGAAGCTTTCCGCCACCACATCGATGAACACCAGATGTCCGTCCAGGGCGAAGAAGATCAGGGTCAGCGTAATCACGTAAAACTGACTGATGACCGGCACCGTAGTGCCGGAGGTCGGGTCAACCATGGTGGCGAAGCCCAGGCCC
>CAZTPE010000359.1:0-2658 GCA_964614545.1 uncultured Ectothiorhodospiraceae bacterium | reverse complement strand
GGTTGGGGTTGGTGCTGGTGACCTTGCTGGGTGGCTGCGCAAGCCAGCCGCAAAAGACGGCCGAGGAGATTACCGCCGAAGAAAACGGTGAGAGCCTGCCGGGAACGGTACTGCTATATATCGAAACTGAGGCGGGGAGTGGTCAGTCTTACACCGCGCGCATGTTTGTTAATGCCAATTATCTGCACATGGCCGACAGCCGCGCTCCCATGGACTATATCCTGTTCGACCGCAAGGCAAAGGTGATTTACAGCGTCAACGCTGATGACAAGACGGTTTTTGAGATTCATGCCAAGCCGATCGATATCGAGCGGCCCATCCGCATTGACTATGTGGAGGAATCCCAGCCCTCCAGTGCGATTCCCAAGATTCAAGGTCGCCATGCCACACACTACCGTTACACGGTGAACGGCGAGCGTTGTTATGACGCGGTAGTGACGCCGCCCGGCTTTTTACCTGAGGTACGTGAGGCGCTGATGGAATTTCGGGCGATTCTCGCCGCCGAGCATGCCAGCACGCTGGCCAATACGCCGCGCGACATGCTCGATGCCTGCGACCTGGCGGTGAATGTCTTTGATGCCAATCGTCATTACTCGCATGGTTTGCCCATTCGTGAGTGGGGCGCTGACGGATACCAGCGTTTCCTGAAGGATTACCAGGGAGACTTTACTGTCCAGCAGGAGGTACTGAGTCTGCCCGAGGGTTACCGGCACTATTCGCTGGATAATCCACTGCCTGCTAGCGAAGAGGCCCGTGAGGGTTCCGCAGGAAACTAATCTCTGGGGGGAGTTCCCTGTAGCGTCGTAGGGTGATGGGCATAGTCCACCATTCCACTTAACGAAAGCCAATTCTGGTGGGCAGTGCCCACCCTACGGTTGTGTATTGGCTTGGCCAAAGTGCTGAGACTTTGCGGCAGCAAAGGTTATGCAGAAACCAGTTCGCAACCTGCTTTATTGCAACGCAGCAGGCTGGCCTGCTGGTACCAGTCACCCAGTACAATGCGTGTCGCTGCCTGACCGTCTACCTGCAGTGAATGCACGGCCGGGCGGTGGGTGTGGCCATGAATCAGACGTGTCACGCCGTACTTGCATAGTGCCTCCGTTACTGCGTCCGCGTTGACGTCCATGATTTCTTCCGCAGTGTTTTGTGTGTGTGCTTGACTCTGCGCGCGCATTTTCTGCGCGGTTTTGATGCGCTCCTCGATGCTCATGGCCAGTGCGGTGGCGATCCACGCCGGGTCGCGTACCTGGGCGCGAACCTGTTGGTAAATCACGTCATCGGTACACAGGGTGTCACCGTGCATGAGCAGGGTGGGGGTGCCGTACAGGTTGATGACGGTGGGGTCGTCAATGAGCTGCGCGCCGGTCATGGCCTCGAAGCCTTCACCCATCAGAAAGTCACGGTTACCCGCCATTACGTACACCGGCACTCCACTTTCCGTTAGTGCCTTCAATGCCTCGATGGCTACAGCCATGTCGGGCAGTACGGCGTCATCACCCAGCCAGGCCTCGAATAGATCGCCGAGAATGTACAGCGCCTCGGCTTTGCGGGCCTCGCCCTGCATGAGTGCCACGAACTGTTCAATGAGATGCGGTCGTTCCGCAGAGAGATGCAGGTCGGAAATGAAGAGTGTGCTCATGGGCTGGCTGTCGGTTTGCGAATTTAGATATGAAAAGGGCGCAGGGGGGTTCAGGCCCTGCGCCCTATGTCAGCGCGTGTTGCTGGAGAAATCAGTCTTCGATGATTTCCGCACTCTCGATGACGATGTCATCGGCGGGCACGTCCTGGTGGCCGGCGCGGGTGGTGGTGGCCTGGCCCTTGATGCGGTTGACCACATCCATGCCCTCGACCACCTTGCCGAACACGCAATAACCCCAGCCCTGCCCGGTGGGGGCGGTGTGGTCGAGGAAGCTGTTGTCGGCGATATTGATGAAGAACTGCGAGGTGGCGGAGTGCGGGTCATTGGTGCGCGCCATGGCCACGGTGCCGGTGAGGTTCTTCAGGCCGTTGTCGGCCTCGTTCTCGATGGGATCACGGCCGCCGGGCTTGGGGCTCATGTCCGGCAGCATGCCGCCGCCCTGGACCATGAAGTTGTCGATCACGCGGTGAAACAGGGTACCGTCGAAGAAACCGTCTTTGGTGTATTGCTCGAAGTTGGCGGCGCTTTTCGGGGCCTTGTCGAAATCCAGTTCGATGTCGATGTCACCCATGTTGGTGTGCAGTCTGATCATGCTTTTTTCCTGATGAAAGAATGAAAGTTACTGGGCCGCGTCAGCGGTTTCCAGGGTGACTTTTTCGATGATGACCGGGGTGCGCGGTACGTCCTTGCGGAAGGGGCCGCCGGAGCCAGTCTTGCTGTGGCGAATCTTGTCCAATACCGGCATGCCCTTGACCACGCGGCCGAATACGGCATAGCCCCAGGCTCGCGGGCTCTTCTCACGGAAGTCGAGGAAGCCGTTGTTGGCGACATTGATGAAGAACTGCGCAGTGGCGGAGTGTGGGTCGCCGGTGCGGGCCATGGCGATGGTGCCGATCTTGTTGCGTAGACCGTTATCGGCCTCGTTCTTGATCGGGGCGTGGGTATCCTTTTTCTGAAAGTCCTGGGTGAAACCGCCACCCTGGACCATGAAACCGTCGATCACGCGGTGAAAGATGGTG
>CAZTPE010000358.1:0-2666 GCA_964614545.1 uncultured Ectothiorhodospiraceae bacterium | reverse complement strand
TGGAATTTATCATCAATGAATATATCAAGGCTCACCCTATGGCCCTGCTCCACCCTGATCAAGTAGAGGATAAAAATGAGCGCAGGGCGATTGAAACACTGATCCACGGCTACCAGGACGGCGCGAACTTCTTTATCCAGAAACTCTCGGAAGGCGTAGCCACCATCGCCGCCGCCTTCTGGCCCAAACCCGTGGTCGTGCGGATGTCCGATTTCAAGACCAACGAATACGCTACCCTGCTGGGTGGCCGCGGCTTTGAACCAGAAGAAGATAATCCCATGATCGGTTTTCGCGGCGCAGCCCGTTACACCCACCCTGCCTATGCCGAAGGCTTCGCGCTGGAATGTGCAGCAATGAAGCGAGTGCGTGACGACATGGGGCTAACCAACGTGAAACTGATGATCCCCTTCTGTCGCCGGGTGGGTGAAGGCGAACGGGTGCTTCAGGCAATGGCGGATAATGGATTAAAACAAGGCGACAACGGCCTGGAAATCTACGTGATGTGCGAAATCCCCAACAACGTGATCCTGATCGACCGCTTCGCGCAACTGTTCGACGGCTTCTCTATCGGCTCCAACGATCTCACCCAGCTCACCCTGGGCGTGGATCGGGACTCGGAAATTGTCGCCTTCGATTTTGATGAACGCGACGAAGGCGTAAAAGAAATGATCCGTCTGGCGGTAGAAGGCGCGCGGCGCAACCAGCGCCACTCCGGCCTCTGTGGCCAGGCCCCCTCCGACTATCCGGAGATGGCTGAATATCTGGTCGAGATCGGCATTGATTCCATGAGCTTGAATCCGGACACAGTGCTCGCCACCACCCGCCACGTACTGGAGGTCGAGAAAAAACTCGATGCCAGTCTCCATGCCCGTAAAGGAAAAGCATCATGAACCGATCCTTCAATATAGAGCAAATTCAGGCGCGCCAGATCCTCGACTCACGCGGTAACCCAACCGTCGAGGTCGAATGCCAGCTAACCGATGGAACACGCAGCCGGGCGGCTGTGCCCTCCGGCGCTTCCACCGGTAGCCTTGAAGCGGTCGAACTGCGCGATGGAGATGCTTCATGGTTTGGCGGCAAAGGGGTATTGAAAGCGGTGGCCAATGTCAACGACGTCATTGCACCGACTTTGCTCGGACGGGACGCCCGCCAGCAGGCTGCCATCGACGATGCCATGATTAAACTGGACGGCACAGCCAACAAGGCCCGGCTCGGCGCCAATGCCATTCTCGGCGTATCACTGGCCGTGGCGCGCGTAGCAGCCAGCGCCTGCGGCCTGCGCCTGTACCAGTATCTCGGCGGACCGGGCGCGACCCGTTTGCCGGTGCCGCACATGAACATCCTCAATGGCGGCGTCCACGCCCACTGGCAGGGAGCGGACTTTCAGGAATTCATGATTGCGCCCTTCGGCGCTGACAGTTTCCGCCAGGCCCTGCAGTGGGGCAGCGAGGTCTACCATGCCCTGCAATCACTACTGGCAAAACAGGGACTCTCGGTCGGTGTCGGCGATGAAGGCGGTTTCGCCCCCCATGTGCGCTCTAATGAAGAACCTTTTGAAATGATCGTAGCGGCTATCGAAGAGGTGGGATTACGCCCGGGAGTGGATATAGGCATCGCCTGTGATCCCGCCTCCAGCGAGTTCTTTGAGGACGGAAAATACAACTTGCGAACAGAGAAACAGCTGCTCGATGCCGACGGCATGGTCGCCTACTATGAAAAACTCAGCGACGCCTATCCGCTGGTGTTACTGGAAGACGGCATGGCTCAGGACGACTGGGATGGCTGGAAACAGTTGAATCAGGCGATCGGCCAGCGCATCGAACTGGTCGGCGACGATCTGTTCTGCACCAACCCGGCTATCATTGCTCGCGGCATCGAAGAGAATGCAGCTAACGCAGTGCTGATCAAACTGAACCAGATTGGCAGCCTGAGCGAAACTATCGCGGCCACCCGTCTGGCCCGTAACCACGGCTGGGGCGCCTTCGTCTCCCACCGCTCTGGCGAAACCATCGACAGCTTTATCGCTGACCTGACGGTAGCGCTGGATACCGGGCACCTGAAAACAGGCGCACCGGCGCGCGGAGAACGGGTAGAAAAATATAACCAGCTACTGCGTATCGAAGAACATCTGGGCGATGCCGCCAGCTATGCTGGCGTAGACGCCTATTGCCGCCGACCTGTATCGGCAAAGGACTAGCCCGTGGGACGCCTGACGTTGATCCGCCACGGGCAGTCGATCTGGAATCTGCAAAATCGGTTCACCGGCTGGATCGATGTTTCTCTCAGCGCCCAGGGTGTAAAAGAAGCACAACAGGCGGCAGCCCTGCTGGCCGATCAGCGCTTCAATCTGGCTTTTACCTCGACCCTGTTGCGAGCCCAGGACTCGCTCTATGAAATCCTCAGGCAAAACCACCACTGCAATCACTATCTGCGCATCCACGAAACCGGCCGCGACTGGTACGAACACTTTACCCCGGTCGAGGGGGATGCGTCAGAACTGAAGATCTATGTCTCAGAAAAGTTAAACGAACGCTACTATGGTGACCTGCAGGGACTGAACAAGGACTGGGCCAGCAAACACTTCGGCACCGAGCAGGTGCATCTCTGGCGCCGCAGCTACGATATCCCGCCGCCCAACGGCGAGAGTCTGGCCATGACCGCAGCTC
>CAZTPE010000357.1:0-2687 GCA_964614545.1 uncultured Ectothiorhodospiraceae bacterium | reverse complement strand
ACGGCCTGGTGGTGCCGGTGGTACAGGATGTGGATCGCAAGTCGCTGGTGGATCTTGCCGTCGAGCTGGGCGAGATCAGCGTCAAGGCGCGTGAGAAGAAGCTCAAGCCGTCCGATATGCAGGGCGGCTGCATGACGATTTCCAGTTTGGGCGGCATTGGTGGCACGGCCTTCACGCCTATCGTCAACGCGCCCGAGGTGGCCATCCTCGGCGTATCACGCTCCAAGATGCAGCCGGTGTGGAATGGCGAAGAATTCAAGCCGCGCCTGGTTCTGCCGCTGGCGCTGTCTTATGACCACCGTGTGATCGACGGTGCCGACGGTGCACGCTTTACCTCCTTCCTCAGCCGCGTGTTGTCCGACACGCGTCGGTTGTTGTTGTGACGGGGGACGAGATATGAGCAACTTAGTAGAAATCAAAGTCCCCGATATTGGTGACTTCGATGGCGTCGACGTCATCGAGTTGCTGGTTGCCCCTGGCGATAGCATTCAGGCCGAAGATTCGCTGATCTCCGTGGAGTCCGACAAGGCCACCATGGAGATCCCCGCGCCCAAGGGTGGCACGGTGAAGGAGGTGCTGGTAAAGGTGGGCGACAAGGTTGCCGAGGGTTCGCCCATCCTCATGCTGGAGGTGGCGGAGGGCGCGGAAGCGGCACCTGCCGATGAAGCGCCTACTGAAGCCGCCCCGGCAGAACCCGTCGCAACGCCCGCGCCCGCCGCCAGCTACAGTGGCGACGTCGATCTGCACACCGATGTGGTGGTGCTGGGCTCCGGCCCCGGCGGTTACACTGCCGCCTTCCGCGCCGCCGATCTGGGCAGGCAGGTGGTGCTCATCGAGCGTTACGAGAGCATCGGCGGCGTCTGTCTCAATGTTGGCTGTATCCCCTCCAAGGCCCTGCTGCACACCGCGCAGGTGATCAATGAGGCGGCCGAGTTCGGCGATATTGGCGTCACCTTCGGCAAGCCGAAGATCGACCTCGACAAGCTGCGCGGCCACAAGGATTCCGTGGTGGGCAAACTCACTGCCGGCCTCAAAGGCCTGGCCAAGCAGCGTAAGGTGCAGATCGTGCACGGCTATGGCAAGTTCACCTCTGCCAACACCCTCGAAGTAGAGAGCGGCGACGGCAGCAAGACCGTGGTGGGCTTCAACAACGCCATCATTGCTGCCGGCTCGCGCGTCACCAAACTGCCCTTCATTCCGTGGGACGACCCGCGGGTGATGGATTCCACCGATGCATTAGAGCTGACCGAGGTGCCCAAGCGCCTGCTGGTGGTGGGCGGCGGCATCATCGGCTTGGAGATGGCCACGGTGTACGACGCCCTGGGAAGCAAGGTGTCGGTGGTGGAACTGTCCCCCGGCCTGATCCCCGGCGTCGACCGCGACGTGGTGCGCCCACTGGAACGACGCATCAAGAAGCGCTACGAGAACATCTGGACCAACACCAAGGTCACCGCCATCGAGCCCACCAAGAAGGGCCTCAAGTGCTCTTTCGAGGGTGTTTCAAAAGGTAAAGGCGCGCCGGAGACGGATACCTTCGACCGTGTGCTGGTGGCCATCGGACGCAGCCCCAATGGCCAGCTTATCGATGCCGACAAGGCCGGTGTGGCGGTGGACGAGCGCGGCTTTATCGCCGTGGACAAGCAGCAGCACACCAACGTGCCGCACATCTTCGCCATCGGCGACATCGTCGGCCAACCCATGCTGGCGCACAAGGCCACCCACGAAGGCAAGGTGGCGGCGGAAGTGATTGCCGGACAGAAGTCCTACTTCGATGCGCGTACTATCCCATCGGTGGCCTACACCGACCCGGAAGTGGCATGGATGGGCAAAACCGAGGACGAGTGCAAGGCCGAGGGCATTGAGTACATCAAGGGCGTGTTCCCCTGGGCGGCCAGTGGGCGCTCGCTGTCCATCGGTCGCGATGAGGGTATGACCAAGGTGCTGTTCGATGAGGACCACCGCATCATCGGCGCCGCCATCACCGGCACCAATGCCGGCGAGCTGATCGCCGAGGCGGTGCTGGCGTTGGAGATGGGCGCGGATATCGAAGATATTGCGCTCACTATTCATCCGCACCCGACCCTGTCCGAGACCTTCAACTTCGCCGCCGAAGTGGCCGAGGGCACCTGCACGGACATCTACGCGCCGAAGAGGAAATGATTTTTACCGCGAAGGCCGCAAAGAAACGCGAAGAAAAACAGGGTAATAGCTTTGCGGTACTTTGTGTCCTTCGCGGTTGAAAGGTTTTTAGTATCGTAGGTTGATGGGGTGAGGAACGAACCCCAACGATCGAGCCGTGACGCTTTTGTTGAGGTTCGCAGGCTCACCCTAATCTACGGCAAATAAAATTTTTGCCACAGAGGCACGGAGCACACAGAGTTAATCAAAACATTTCTCTGTGTGACTCCGTGCCTCTGTGGCTAACAGATAGTAGGAGCGGCTTTAGCCGCGACCCAATCGATGCCTCCAGGTTAGCCGCGAAGGACGCAAAGTTTATTTTCTTGGTGTTCCTTTGCGCTCTTCGCGGTTAAAAGGCTTTTGACGGATTTCGGTCGCGGCTAAAGCCGCTCCTACACTTTCAGAAAACAGCGTTTTTTTACAGAGCAAAGTCATGTCGAAGATTAAAATCAATAAAGCCGTGCTCGCCTATTCCGGCGGGCTGGATACTTCCATCATCCTCAAATGGC
>CAZTPE010000356.1:0-2712 GCA_964614545.1 uncultured Ectothiorhodospiraceae bacterium | reverse complement strand
CCTACGACAAATGATGTACATACGCTGACCCTGAATACTGCTAGGCTGATAAGCATAATAAGGATGAAACAAGGTGGGTATGGAATGGATACCGCCAGAGCCATGAACAACACACCTGAACTGCGTGAGCGTCTGACCGCAGAGCAGGTACGCATTCATTTCACCCAATTGCCGGCAATCATCATCGCGCCCTCACTCGGCGGACTGTTCAGTGCATGGGTATTGTGGGGGGCCGTCGAAAACCGATTTCTGGTCATCGGTATGTCAGCAATTTTGGCGGTTTCAGCATTACGCGTACTGCTTTATCGCTGGTATTTTTCCTCCCCTGTACACCGACAGTTCGACAGGAAATGGAAGCTCTTTGCGATCATTGGCGCCGCCGTCTCCGGCACCATCTGGGGCAGTACGGCTATTTTCCTGTACCCACCCCTGCTGCCTGAATACTCGCTGTATCTGGTGGTGCTGCTGGCCCTTGTGCCGGTGGCGCCGGTCGCCGCGCTGGCCGTCTACATGCCGACATTCTATGCCTACTATCTGCCCTGTATCAGCCCTTTCATTATCACCCTGGCCATGGAGAACGACCGCCCGGCACAGATGACGGCACTATTGCTGGTGATGATGTCTGGGGCAACGATCAACTTTGCCCGGGAGTACGCCAAGACCCTGACGGAAACCCTGCAACTACGCTTGCAACTCTCTGACAAGAAGGAGGCGTTGGAACATGGAGCACGCGTCAAGACCCATTTTCTGGCCGCGGCCAGTCATGACCTTCGCCAACCCGTACATGCCATGGGCCTGTTCCTCGAATCCTTGCGTCAACGGCTCACCAACAGGGAAAATCTGGCACTGCTGAATTACCTGGAAGGCGCCTTTCAGGGGCTACGTGGCATGCTGAATGAGATGCTGGACATCTCCCGCCTCGATGCGGAAGTCGTAAAAGTTTACACACACACCTTCGCTGCCCGGGATCTGCTGGAAAAACTGGCACAGGAATATACGCCACTGGCAACACAGAAGGGGCTGCGGTTTCGCTGCGTGATTCGGGATACCCTGGTCTTCAGTGACCCCTCACAGCTGGAGCGCATCTTGCGTAACCTGCTGGACAATGCCCTGAAATACACCAGCCAGGGCGGCATCCTCCTGGCCTGTCGTCAGCGTGGAGAACACGCCTTACTCCAAGTCTACGACACCGGTCGGGGGATCCCGCAACAACAGTTGGATGAGGTCTTTCTGGAGTTCACCCAGATCGGCAATCCCGAGCGGGATGCCAGCCAAGGGCTTGGACTTGGGCTGGCCATCGTGGAGCGCCTGACTGGCCTGTTGGGGCATGAGATCAGTGTACGATCCACTGTCGGCCACGGATCCGTTTTCAGCCTGCAGCTGGAAGCCGGTCTGGCGTCTGCGGCAACGGCCACGCTGCCAGCAAACGAAACCGCCACGGCCCTCCAGCCTCGGGCGAATTTATTACTGATCATCGATGACAACGCAGCCATCCGTGCCGGCATGGCCACCCTGCTTGAGCAGTGGGGCTGCACGGTCATCGCTGTGGATTCAGCGGAAGCGGCCTTTGCTCGCCTGCGCGAACTCTCCAGGTTGCCTGAGGTGATGATCGTCGACTATCGACTGGGCGGCGGGAAAACGGCACTGGAGGCCATCGACTGGCTGCATGGAAACCTGGGCTCCCCTGTACCGGCCATTATCGTGACCGGAGACACGGCCCCGGCGCGCATTCGTGAGGCCCACGACTCGGGCTTTCTGCTCCTGCATAAACCCGTGGAGCCAGAACGGTTAAAGGTGTGCATCAATTCGCTGGCAGAATCCGTGCCCGCGGAAAGGGAAATTTCAGACCGGGGGTAAATGCAGCAGCCCGAGCCGACGTGCCCTCACCACCGCCTCCGTTCGGTTTTCCACTTGCAGCCCATGCAGGATATCGGAAACATGCACCCGCACCGTCGCTTCCGCAATACCCAGTGCAAGGGCAATGCGCTTATTGGCATAACCTTCGGCCAGTAGAGACAGCACCTCTGCCTGACGTGCCGTCAGCAGGCCGCCACGTGGCGGTGGCGTCACCAGCCTGTGTCCATGCCCCAGTGTTGCCGACGGCACATAGGTCTCCCCCTGAAGAACCAGTTGCAGGGCACTGTTGATGACGCCGGTACTGGCCGATTTGGGAATGTAACCCCGGGCGCCTGCGCCCAGGGCGGTGGCAATCACATCCGGATCTTCATTGGCGGAGACCACCACCACCGGCGTCGACGGCAACAGCTGACAAATGGCCACCAGACCTCGCAGACCGCCGCCATCAGGCAGGCGCCAGTCATACAACACCAGGTCCATCACCACGCTTCCGTCAATAATGGCCAGGGCTTCGGCGACGGTGGCCGCCTCGTGAACATGGAGATCCTCTGCCAGTTCCCACAAGGTCCTGCACAAGGCCTTGCGAAACAGCGGGTGATCATCAATGAGTAGCAGCTCCATTTCGCTTCCCCAGCTCCTGCTGATTTCCCTGTCATTTGAGCGGGTAAAACCCCTATTGGTCAAGTATTAATCTCCCCTGCGCTGGCGCAGGGCCTCAAACAGGCAGATGCCGGTGGCGACGGAGACGTTGAGGCTTTCCACCGTGCCGAGCATAGGGATGGTGGCGAGGAAATCGCAGCGCTCCTTGGTGAGGCGGCGCAGGCCCTGCCCTTCGGCGCCCATGACGATGCCCAG
>CAZTPE010000355.1:0-2723 GCA_964614545.1 uncultured Ectothiorhodospiraceae bacterium | reverse complement strand
TAAACGCGCCCTGGTTATCCGGGGCGCGTTTTTTTGTGCCGGGTATTTTCAACCTGAAAAATCCAAAAAGCCTTTTACCGGGTTCTACCTTTAGTACCACCGTGCGCACAGTGCACGCTACGGGTAGGTGTAGTGTGCGCTGTGCGCACAAGATGGACTGTAGTCGGGCGTGTATTCAGCGAGGAAAGGCGACAAGGTGGTGCACATCCGCGCGGATGGCAACCTGTTCGCCGATGGCGTGATCCAGGTGGCTGGGGAGCAGGGACAGCAGCTGGGTGCCGGTGGGTAATTCCAGGGTATAGAGTGTCTCGGCTCCCTTGAAGGCCTTCTGTACGATGCGGGCCTGCAGCCGGCCGCCGGGGTCGGGGACGATGTCATCGGGGCGCAGCAGTAGCTCCACGGGCGCCCCGGGTGGGCAGTCGTAGGCGCGGTCGCCCTGCAGTACACCGAGTTCGGTTTCCACCGTGTCGTTGCTGTGCATGGTGCCGGGAATGAACACGCCCTGACCGATGAAGTCGGCGACGAAGCGGTCTTGTGGTTCGTGGTAGAGATTGAAGGGGGTGTCCCACTGCAGGATGCGGCCTTGCGACATGACGCCGACCTGGTCGCCGAGGGCAAAGGCCTCGTCCTGATGATGGGTGACGAGGATGCCGGTGATACCCGCGTTCTTGAGGATGTCGCGAACTTCCAGACTGAGGCGTTCGCGGGTATCCACGTCGAGATTGGAAAAGGGTTCGTCCATGAGGATGGCGCGCGGCTGGGCGGCGAGGGCGCGAGCCAGGGCCACGCGCTGTTGCTGACCGCCGGACAGTTCATGGGGATAGCGTGCGGCAAGGTCCGACAGACCGACCAGTTTGAGCATGCGCTCGACGGTTTCACGCCGTTGGCGGCTCGACTGGCGGCGCAGGGCGAAGCCCACGTTGTCGCCGACGGTCATGTGCGGGAACAGGGCGTAGTCCTGAAAGACCATGCCCAGGCGGCGTTTTTCCGGGGGCAGGGTGAAGCCCGGACGCGACAGGCTGACGTCGCCCATGCGGATCTCGCCCTGGCTGATGGGCTCAAAGCCGGCGATGGCACGCAGCGCCGTGGTCTTGCCGCAGCCGCTGGGGCCGAGCAGGCAGGCCAGGCTGCCTTCGTTGACGTGCAGGGACAGGCCGCTGACCACGATCTGTTCGCGGTAACGGCACTCGATATTCTTGATTTCCAGTAAGGGTTGCATCGCGCGGAGGATGATAACAGAGGCGCGGCGGCCTAGTGTCAGCCGAGGAGGAATTCCAGCAGGGCCTTTTGCGAGTGCAGACGATTCTCGGCCTCGTCCCACACCACGCTCTGCGGGCCGTCGATGACCTCGGCCGCCACTTCTTCGCCGCGATGGGCGGGCAGACAGTGCATGAACAGGGCGTCGGGCGCGGCCTGTGCCATCAGTTCGGCATCGACCTGATAGTCGGCGAAGGCCTTCTCGCGTGCCGCCTGCTCCTCTTCCTGGCCCATGCTGGACCAGACATCGGTGACCACCAGGTCGGCGCCGGCTACGGCCTCGGCAGGGGTGGTGCAGAGGCGGGCGTGGTCTTCGTTGCTCGCCAGTATCGCCGCGTCCGGCAGATAGCCCTCGGGCGCGGCGATGCGCAGCTGGAAGTCGAACTGGCGGGCGGCGTTGATGTAGGAATGGCACATGTTGTTGCCGTCACCGATCCAGGCCACGGTCTTGCCGGTGATGTCGCCGCGATGTTCGATCCAGGTCTGCATGTCGGCCAGCAGCTGGCAGGGGTGGAACTGGTCGGTGAGGGCGTTGATCACCGGCACACTGGAGAATTCGGCGAAGCGTTCGATCTTTTCGTGCTCGAAGGTACGGATCATGATCACGTCCAGCATACGGGACATGACGCGCGCCGAATCCTCAATGGGCTCACCGCGCCCCAGCTGGGTATCGCGCGGCGAGAGAAAGATGGCGTGGCCGCCGAACTGCGCCATGCCGGTCTCAAAGGAGACGCGGGTGCGGGTGGAGGATTTCTCGAACACCATGCCCAACACTTTATTTTTCAGCGGCTGATAGATCTCGCCATTGTGCTGCATTCGTTTGAGTTCGATGGCGCGCTGGATAAGGGCGCGCAGCTCGTCACGACTCAGGTCGTTGAGGGTGAGGAAGTGTCTTACGGCCACGGTATTGATCTCTGAATACGGGATGAGGTGGGGACGGGCTATGCGGCGAGGAAGCGGCGGATCAGGTCGGACAGGGTGTCCACCAGCATCGCGGCCTCGTCGTCGCTTAGGGTCAACGGCGGCAGCAGGCGCACCACCTGGCCTGCGGTCACGTTGATCAACAGGCCCTCGTCCAGTGCCTGTTGCACCAGCTCGGCACAGGGCCGATCCAGCTCGATGGCCAGCAGCAGGCCCTGGCCACGGATCTCGCTGATGCCTGCGATGCCGTCAAGGGCGCTGTGAAAATCGGCCAGCAGCTGTTCGCCCAGGGCCTTGGCGCGTGCGGCGAGGCCCTGTTCGTCCATGGTGTCGATGACCGCAAGCGCCGCGGCGCACACCAGCGGATTGCCGCCGAAGGTGGAGCCGTGGTTGCCGGGATGGAACAGTTCGGCGGCTGCGCCCCGCGCCAGACAGGCGCCGATGGGCACGCCGTTGCCCAGCGCCTTGGCGCTGGTGAGCACGTCGGGCCGTGCGCCGCTGTGCTGCCAGGCGAACCATTCGCCGCTGCGGCACAGGCCGGTCTG
>CAZTPE010000354.1:0-2733 GCA_964614545.1 uncultured Ectothiorhodospiraceae bacterium | reverse complement strand
CTCCCTTCCGGGCCTGACGGGGTTCACAGTTTATCGTTGCGAGGGGACCGACACGAGCCACCATCGAGACCCGCCGAGTGAGTGGACCGGTAGGCCGGCCCGTTCAGCGGGCGGCAATGATACCACCAAAACAGGGTCGGCCGGCAAGCGTCGGTGTTGCCGGCTACTCGATGACCTCCAGTATATGGCCACGGTCAGCTGACCTTACGGACTCGTCACACCGCTCTGCGGTGTAACGTAAGGGGAAACAGATCTCTGCCACGGCTGAAGTGGCCCTCAGCGCCACAAATCCGTACTGCTGACCTCGTAAACCGACTAATCGAGGACTTCTACAGGCTGGCCCACTTCGAGCCGGCCTTCGCCATCGGCAATCACATTTTGGCCAAAGAAGATCTTGTGATCGTGCATACGGTAACTGGCCAGGGTGCGCAGAGGTTCGGCATCGGCGTGGCGTTCACCGCTGGTGGGGTCGATGGTGGGGATTACGCAGCGGCTGCAAGGCTTGACCACGCGCAGGGTGAGGTCGCCGATGCGCAGGCGTTTCCAGTTGTCCTCGGCGTAGGGCTTGAGATAGTGCTCGCTGCCGTCGATGACCAGGTTGGGGCGGAAGCGGCGCATGGGTACCGGCTCGGCCAGGCGGCCGTTGAGGTCGTCCAGAGAGGCCTGGGTGATGAGCAGGAGGGGGAAGCCGTCGCTGAAGGCGGTGACGTCGCCGGGTTGGGCGTAGGTCGGGTCTACGGCGCGCTGGCCGTCGTCGGGGAAATACACCAGGCGGCAGTCGGTGTCGAGAAAGCGGCTCAGCCATTGGGCGGCCGTATCGCCACAGTCGAGGGCGGTGACGTGGTCGTCCCACACGCGGACCTCGCGGCTCGGTATCTGCGCTGTGTGCGCTATTTCCAGTTTGGTCATGCCTGGTGCCGACAGGCGCAGGCCGTTGTTCAGGGGCTCGGGCTGAATCAGGCACATGCGCGATTTTTCGCGCTGAGTGAGGTAGCGGCCGCGGTCGTCCACCACCATCCAACGGCGGTCGTTGTGCAGGCCGAAGCGCTCCAGCGCCGATTGTTGCAGGCTGATTCCGCCGAGGGATTTGACCGGGTAGATGCTGAGCTGACTGACGCGCAGGTTCGACACGGGTTTTCTCCAATGCTGCTGTTTCGATGCGGGAAGATTACTCAGTCTGCCCGCGAAAGGACAGGGATGCCGTCAGCCGCCGTCGCTATGTGTTTGCAGCCAGTCCTGCCAGGCGCGGAACAGTGTGTCGTCCACGGCGGCCACCGCCGAGCGTCCCTGCAGGGCCGGTGTGAACACAGGCTCGTCGTCCAGGGTGGCGGCGTGGCCACCGGCGCGCTGGAAGATGAAGTGGCCGGCGGCGTAGTCCCACAGGTTTTGCCGGCCGTGCAGATAGAGATGGCCGCGGCCGGCGGCGAGCCAGCACCAGTCCAGGGCGGCGGCGCCGAAGCTGCGTTGCGAGGCATAGGGCGTGGCGGTGACCAAGCGTGCCGACAGGGCCGTCGGCAGGCGCTTGAAGTCCACCACGGCGATGGACTGCTGCAGGCCGAGGCCGGTGGGGCCGAGGCGCAGGGGTTCGCCATTGAGGCTGGCGGCGGTGTCTTCACTGGCACTGAAGCATTCGTCGCGCAGCGGGTCGTAGACCACCCCCAGCACCACCCGGCCCTGCTGGATCAGGGCCAGCGATACGGCGAAGAAGGGGATGCCGCTGGCGTAGTTGCTGGTGCCGTCGAGGGGGTCGAGGCACCACAGCGGCCGTGGGTCGGCGAACAGGCTGGCCTGTTCCACCGCGGACATTTCTTCACCGAGCAGCCGGATATTCGGCCACTGTGTTTGCAGGCGGGCGGTGAGACGCTCCTGCATGGCGAAATCGGCTTCGGTGACGAAACTACCGTCAGCCTTGGTCTGGCGCGAGACATGGGTGAGGCGGGGCAGCAGCTCTGCCCTCGCGGTGGAGATTACCAAGGACTGTACGCGTTGCAGGTCCGGGATCATGAAGTGGTCAGTGGGCATGACTGGAAGCGCTCAGTGTCAATTTTTTTTGGGCTTGTTGGTCCGGCGACAGGCATCCAGCAGCGCCTGCATTTCCGCCGAGCCCTTTTCACGCGCCAGGGCCATGTTGCGTTCGGGGATCAGTTCCGGTTGGGGGTAGTTGGCCACGGCGCGTTCGATGCTGGACTCACGGATCAAGTGCAGCAGGGGGAAGGGCGAGCGGTTGGTGTAATTGGCGGGGTCGTCGGCCGGCGCATTGGCGAAGCAGTAGTCGGGGTGAAAGCTGGCGAGCTGATAAATACCGATGTAACCCTGTTCGACCAGCAGGGCATTAGCCATTTCCAGCAGGTCGAGGAAGGTATCGAAGGATGCAAAGTCCTGCGGCAGGATCAGCAGGCTGGTTTCGATCTCCGGGTCTTTGTCGAGCAAGATGCATTCGTCGATGAGGGCGAGCAGGTATTGTTCCAGTGAGTCCTCGCGGATCACCCTGAAACGGACACTGTCGCGATCCAGTTCACGTCGGGCAAAGGGGCAGAAATTCAGCGCCACGATGACGGCGTCGATCCATGCCCGGGTCTGGGTGATGGCCTGATCGTCCGTTGTCCGCTGTGTCATGTTCAGATCCTGGTGGGCTTTTTCTGCAGTTTACGCTGCAAAGTGCGGCGGTGCATGCCGAGGGCGCGCGCCGCGGCGGAGATGTTGCCGTGGTTCTCCATCAGTACCTTCTGCAGG
>CAZTPE010000353.1:0-2739 GCA_964614545.1 uncultured Ectothiorhodospiraceae bacterium | reverse complement strand
GGCATCATCGGCAGCCAGTCACTGAAAACCATCAATGCCGCCGATGAATCATTATTTATCGCCAGCTATACCATCGCCAAGATTGCGCGCTACGCGTATATCTGTAATCGCAACAAGTCGCAGAAGAAATATCTGCTTGGCTGGATCAACCGTGCATTGGGAGGTGTCGCATGAGCTTTGTGGCAAAACTGCTGGGTGGCGGCGATGTCGTCAAGTCCGTGGGAGATACACTGGACAATCTGTTCACATCCGACGAGGAAAGGTTGGAAGCCGAACAGGAGATCATGAAGGCGCGGCGGAATTTCGATTATCTCGAAAACAAGCTCGTCGCCGAGCAGAATATCGGCCAGATGGAGGTCAACAAGCAGGAGGCCAAGGGCAACTGGTTCCAGTCCGGCTGGCGGCCGGCCATCGGCTGGATCGGTGCGATTACCCTCGCCTATCAGTTCATCATCTATCCGCTGCTGCTGTGGACGCTCGATGACGCCAGCAAAGCGCCACCACAGATGGATTCCAGCATGATGTTTACCATCATTACCGGCATGCTGGGTATCGCCGGCATGCGTTCCTTCGACAAGCTGAAGAAGACCGACACGAAGACTCCCTGAGTCAAGTGTGCAGTGCTAACTATCAGGTACAGGCATGAATAAGGATTCGGAATTCAACGAACAACGCCGGTTTTCCCGCATTAGCTTCGATGCGGACGTGCAGCTGGTTGACGCCAAGGGCAGCTGGCTCAGCCAGCTTATCGATCTGTCTCTAAAAGGTGCCCTGATTGTCACCCCACAGGACTGGAGCGGACAACCGGGCGAGCATTTCCTGCTGGAACTTGCGCTGGACAGCAATAAAGAAGTGGTGATCCGTATGGAGGTCTCCGTATCACACCTCGAAAATGACCACATTGGCTTCCGCTGCGAACACATCGATCTGGACAGTATCACCCACCTGCGACGACTGGTGGAGCTGAACCTGGGAGACGCTGAGCTGCTGGATCGCGAGCTGTCGGCCTTGGGCAAGTAAGCATAGTATCGGTAGCCTGGATGAAGCGGAGCGGAATCCGGGGAACCATTAAACCTCCCGGATTCCGCTCCGCTTCATCCAGGCTACTTGCTCAGTCCTCAGTCCTCATATCGCCGCCAGGGCATCGGCAAGGGTCTTCACACCGACCACCTCCATCCCCTTGGGCTTCTCCCGCGGACAGTTGGCCAACGGCACGATGGCGCGCCGAAAACCATGCTTGACGGCCTCGTAGAGGCGCTCCTGTCCGCTAGGCACGGGGCGGATCTCACCCGACAGTCCCACTTCACCGAACACCACCAGATCGTGTGGCAACGGCCGGTCACGCAGGCTGGAAACGATGGACAGCAGCAGGGCCAGATCGGCACCGGTCTCCACCACCTTGGATTTTTCAGGGACAGACCACGAATTACGGTGGATATGGTAATTAAGTATTATGTCCCTTTATTTCGATGTCGCCGCCTTCCTGACAGGCACCCAAACAGTGCCAGAGATTTTTCTCCGGCGAGATCACCAGGCTGGGGTCATGGTCGTCGTGGAAGGGACACAAACCGAGATAATCTTTGCCGTGTTTTTTGAGGGCAATGCCTTGGCGCTCCACCAGACGCAGCAGGGAGATTTCCTGTTTTAACCATTCGATTTGGTTGTCGGGAATGCGGGCCATGAAAAAGTATCCTCTCAGATTGATGTCAACAGTCAATAATGATAGCTTTAACATATCATATAACATCCCTTCAACCGGTCATATTGGAATCCAGGGGTACACTGATGGCACTTAGAACATTGATACCGGATATGTTGGATATGAGTTTTTCAGAACGTGTCGTCACGCTACGCAAGCAAAAAAACTGGACTCAGCAGCAGCTCGCCGAACAGGTCGGGGTTCGAGTTTTACAGATTCGGCGCTACGAGAGCGGTGCATCCCAGCCCACGCTGGATGCCATCCGCCGTCTGGCGCTGGCCCTTGGCGTGACGACCGATGAGCTGATTTTTGATAAGGATGAGCGCGGGCCGGATGAGGATTTACGGCTTCAATTTGAAGCCCTTACCCGATTCACGCCCGAAGAGAAGAAGATTGCCAAAGCAGTGCTGGAAAGCCTGATTCTCAAGCATGATGCCAACCGCTTCTCGGCGACTGGATAGCGCGGAATGGCAGCCGTTTTTGACTATCACTTTGAATGGGATGCCGCCAAGGCAGACAGCAACCGGCGCAAGCATGGAGTTAATTTTGATCTGGCCGCTACGGTGTTCCGTGATCCGCTGATGCTATCAATCCCGGATGAAGAACACAGCAAGACTGAGGAACGCTGGTTGACAATGGGGCAAGCGGAAAACAGCAAACTATTGATAGTGATCCATACTTATCAGGAGATCAGCAGCAACGCGGCCAATGTACGGATCATCTCTGCCCGGCCTGCGACTAAACATGAACAACGGCAATATGAGGCAAACGTATGAAACAGGAATATGACTTTTCTAAAGGTGAGCGCGGGAAATTCTTTCGCAAAAACGCCAAGCTAAACCTACCGGTTTATCTGGATGATGAGGTGCAAAGTTATTTGCAGGAACGGGCTAAATCAAAGGGCGTGGAAGTTGCCCAGCTCGTCAATGAAATACTCCGGCAGGATATTAAGTTGATTGAGACGGTGAAATAATAAGCCCGACGTTGCCGGGCTTAGTGTTAGTGGGTTTTTAAGTTGGGCTTCGTGCCTTAGCCCAACC
>CAZTPE010000352.1:0-2762 GCA_964614545.1 uncultured Ectothiorhodospiraceae bacterium | reverse complement strand
GAGCATGATTCCCTCACCGGCCTGTACAACCGGGAGTATTTTCTCAACGAACTGGAGCGAGTGGTCGAAAATGCCCGGCGTGGCAGTCCGCGTGATTATGCCTTGCTGTATCTCGATCTCGACAACTTCAAGTTCGTCAACGATACCCTCGGACACCTCGCCGGGGATCAGGTGCTGGTGGAAGTGACCGAGATGCTCAGCCAGCGCAATCGCAAGAGTGATCTGCTCGCCCGCCTGGGTGGTGATGAGTTTGCCCTGCTTATTTATGACACCAACGAAAATGATGTGATGCAGGCTGCCGAGGCCCATCGTCGTCTGCTCGCTGACTACGTCTTCAAGTACGATGGTAAGGCAATTCAGCTCGGTTGCTCCATCGGTGTCAGCCTGTTTGGCCAGTCCGTGGTCAGTAAGGAAGATCTGCTCATGCAGGCCGATATCGCCTGTCACATCGCCAAGCGTTCCGGGCGCAATTGTGTACATCTGTACGAGGCCGATGACCAGCAGGATCTGGCCGCCATGTCCGAGGACATGGGCTGGGCCCGGCGCATCAAGGAAGCCATCAGCCGTGATCAATTCAGCCTGGTCAGTCAGCCCATCATGGACCTGAAGACGGGTAAGATGAATCGTCACGAAGTGCTGTTGCGTATGTGTAACGAAGACGGTCACGTCATTCAACCCGCAGGCTTTATTTCTGCCGCCGAGCGTTTTGGCCTGATGCGCGCCATTGATCGCTGGGTGATCGAACATGCCATCGAGGCGCTGGGTCACCAGCTGAAAACGCAGTCAAACCTGCACTTTTCCATCAACCTGTCGGCCGAATCCATCGGCGAGGCAACCATGCTGGAAGTCATCACCAATGCCCTGCAAAAACACAGTGTGCCGCCGACGGCGGTGACCTTTGAGGTCACGGAGACCGTGGCCATTGCCAACCTCGGTGCCGCGTTGAAGTTCCTCGAACAATTGCGCGCACTGGGTTGCCACACGGCGCTGGACGATTTTGGCGTGGGTTATTCGTCCTTCGCCTATCTCAAGGATCTACCGGTGGACAGCGTCAAGATCGATGGTTCCTTCGTGCGCGACATTCAGCGCGATGCCCTGCAGCTGGCGATGGTGCGTTCCATGAACGATATCGCCCATGCCATGGGTAAGACGACGATCGCCGAATACGTCGACAGCGAGGAGTGCATTGCCATTCTGAAGGAAATTGGCGTGGATTATGCTCAGGGTTTTCATATTGGCATGCCGACGCCGCTTGAGGAGGTGCCCGAGAGTAGTGCCGGCAGGAAATCGGTGGTCGTGCGGCTGCTGAAATAGTCCTAAATTAATCGCTGGGAGTGGTTGCGGATAATGAAAAGATCCAAACGTCTGAAACCCGTTGTCCGGGTGGCCGAGGGCCGTGAACAACAGGCGGCGCGGGCGCTGGGCGTAGCCCAGACCCGACTGGGCCAGGCGCAGCAGCAGCTGGAAGAACTCCAGCGTTATCGTGATGACTACCGGCAGCGCTTTCAACAGGCTGGCGCCACGGGCATGGGTGCGGCACAACTGGAGGACTACCAGCAGTTCCTGCACAAGCTGGGACAGGCCATCGAACAACAGGGGCAGCAGGTCGTGCAGGCCACGCAGGAGGCCGAGGCCAAACGTGCCCTGTGGTTTGCCTCACGTGGCAAGGTGCGCATGCTCGATACGGTGGTTGCCCGCTATCAGGCCATTGAAGACCAGCAGGCCTCACGCCGGGAACAGCGGGAGCAGGATGAACGCTCACAGCGCGGCGGCCGTTCCGAGACCCTGTGATCTCCCCACCAGTAGGAGCGGGCCATGCCCGCGACACCTTTCTGTTCACTACAGAAGTTGATGCTATTGTTTTGACTTTGTGGGAGCGGCTTCAGCCGCGAAATGTCTCAGTTAACAAGGGCTTCGCGGCTGAAGCCGCTCTCACAGATTAATGACCTTTCCCGCAGGGAATACTCCATCGCGGGCATGGCCCGCTCCACAAAATTCTGACCGATTCCATGCCTTTGGCACAATCTTTGCTCGATCACCGGTGATATCCGTGCCGATGCCAGCGCATCATGGTGCGAAACCTGAAACCAACCGGACTCGCTAAAGACCACCGCAATGGCTGAAGCCGCTTTCATCACACCCACTGCCGAGATGATGCCCGTTGTCATATCAGGGACGCCCGTGGCGGCCGCGTCTGCGGTGTCCGGGGGTATCTTTGCCGGTATGCTGGCGCAGCGTCTGCAGCCTCCGGCAGAGTCCCTGGCGAAAGGCACAGCGGTCGACACGGCGACGCGGTCGCCGTTGCCGGCCGCGAGCCTGCCGCCGGGACAATCCTCGCCACAAGACGGCAATGTCTTGCCACCGGAAGCGCTGATTCCGGCGGTGTTTGATACTGGGTCTGAAACATTGCCGGTCATGCTTGAACCTTTGCCTGACGCCGGGAGTGACGGCATGCCGCTGCTAACGGCACGGCCCGATGTGCTTGTGCAAGACCCGCCCCTGGCCGGGGTGGTGCCGGATGCCTTTGTACCGCTGTCTGCCGGCGTGATCCCGCCGCTCGCGGCGCCGCAGGATGCAAAACCCCAGCCGCCACCCGGGGACCGGCCTGTCCTCGCTGATGAGCGGCGTACCCAACCAGGCCGGGTGCCGTCGCCTGCAGCCCTGAAGCTGGCTGGCCTGATGGATGCTCAGCCGGTGGCGATGCTGGAGCGGCCCGCCTCTCTGGGCCTGAATGCACGCGGGGAGACGGCCGAGATGTTGCG
>CAZTPE010000351.1:0-2786 GCA_964614545.1 uncultured Ectothiorhodospiraceae bacterium | reverse complement strand
TTCGTGGTACCCTTGATACTCTTGGTGTTTCCGATCGACGGAAGGGACGTTCCAAGTATGGCGCCAAGCGTCCTAAATAAGCTGAACCTGAAGTTGTAGAAGAGGAATACAATGCCACGTAGAAAAATAGTTGAAAAAAGAAAAATCGAAGCTGATCCGCGCTTTAATTCCGTATTGGTGTCTAAGTTTACGAACGGTATTATGGATTGTGGAAAGAAGTCTATCGCCCAGCGAATATTTTATGATGCCATGGATATCGTAGCTTCCAAGGTGACCGATGAAGAGCCACTTACCGTGTTTGAAGAGGCAATGGAAAAGGTTCGGCCAAAGGTTGAGGTAAAATCAAGACGAGTTGGTGGTGCAACTTATCAGGTGCCCATGGAAGTACGACAGGTTCGCCGCAATGCACTTGCAATGCGCTGGATTATCTCGTATGCCAAAGCCAGAAGTGGACGTTCCATGTCCGAGAAGCTCGCCGCTGAACTCCTTGATGCTTATAATGATCGTGGTGCAGCAGTTAAAAAACGTGACGATACTCATCGTATGGCCGAGGCCAATAAAGCCTTTGCTCATTACCGCTGGTAGAGTTACACGAGAGACGTTGTAAGCTGTTTCGTTGGTTCAGCTGAAGGCTTGTCTGTATAGGGGTTGGCTGATGGCTGGAAAAAATGATCTTTCCGATGTTCGCAATATTGGCATTATGGCTCATATTGATGCTGGGAAGACCACCACAACGGAACGGATACTGTATTACACTGGTAAGTCGTATAAGATCGGTGAGGTTCATGACGGTGCTGCCGTCATGGATTGGATGGAGCAGGAGCAGGAGCGTGGAATAACCATCACCTCTGCAGCCACTAGTTGCACCTGGAAATCCAAAAGAATTAATATTATTGATACGCCTGGGCATGTCGATTTCACCGTTGAGGTGGAGCGGAGTCTTAGAGTTCTGGATGGTGCTGTAGCTGTATTCTGTGCCGTAGGCGGGGTTGAACCTCAGTCTGAGACGGTGTGGAGGCAGGCTGAGAAGTACGCAATCCCTCGCATTGCATTCATCAACAAGATGGATCGTGTTGGAGCAGACTTTGAACGGGTTGTAACGATGATGGAAGAACGACTGGGGACAAACCCGGTTCTTGTTCAGATTCCTGTGGGGAAAGAGTCCGAATTTACGGGCGTGATTGATCTTATAGAAGGCAAGATGTATGCCTTCGATGAAGAATCCCTGGGACAGGAAATCATAGAAAAAGAAATCCCGGATGAATATCGGGACAGATTCACGGCCGCACATATGAATCTCATCGAGAAGTTGGCCGACTTCGATGATGGGATCATGGAAAATTTCCTTGAAGATACGACTGTATCTGCGACTGAGATTTATCGTGCGCTTAGAGAAGCAACATTGAAACTGAAACTTGTTCCTGTGTTGTGCGGAAGTGCATTTAAAAACAAAGGAATACAGCCTTTGTTAGACAGTATTATTCATTATCTTCCCTCTCCATTGGATGTACCTCCAATGGTTGGATTTGGTAAAGATGGTGAAGACATCGTACGAAAGGCGGATGCCGAAGAGAAATTTTCTGCGCTTATTTTCAAACTGATGAGTGATACCTTTGTTGAAAACCTCGCATTCATTCGAGTTTATTCCGGGATGTTGAAGGTGGGGGACAAGGTATTTAATCCTGTCAAAAAGAAGAAAGAAAAAATTGGAAAGCTCATCCGCCTCCACGCTAATAAGCGTGAGGAAGTTGACGTTCTAAGCGCTGGCGATATTGGAGCAGTTATCGGGTTGAAATTTTCAACCACTGGTGACACTCTTTGCAGTAGCGGAGATTACATCATTCTGGAAAGTATGGAATTTCCAGAACCCGTTATTGGCGTCGCTATTGAGGCGAAGAGTAAGGCAGATGAAAAGAAGTTGTCAGAAACTCTTGCTAAGATAGCCCTGGAAGATCCATCATTTAAGATCAGTAAGAATGAGGATACCGGGCAGACCATTATTTCTGGAATGGGTGAATTACACCTGGAGATAATTGTTGATCGGCTTCTGAATGAGTTTAAGGCGAACGCTAATGTTGGAAAACCAGAAGTCTCCTACAAAGAGACTTGCTCAGCAATTGCTGAGGCTGAAGGGAAATTTGATCAGGATACCGGAGCCAAGGGTCAATATGGCCATGTTGTTCTGAAGATTGAACCACTAGAGCGTGGTGAAGGTGTCGAATTTGAAAGCCTTGTTAAGGATTCTCAGATCCCATCAGAGTTTTTAACAGCAATCGAAAGGGGAGTCCGGGATAGTTTAGATGCTGGGCCACTTATCGGGTATCCGGTGACTGATGTAAAAGTCTCTCTGATTGGCGGTTCATACAGTGAAGATGATTCCACTGAGATGGCATTTGGTATTTCCGCTGCCATGGCAATACGAAGGGTGACTGCTGATGCTGAACCTCTGTTGCTGGAACCGATTATGAATCTGGAGATCATATGTCCAGATGAGTACCTGGGAGATATGATGAATGATCTCAACTCCAAGAGAGCTAAAGTAGTTGGAGTAGAGACCAAAGACGGTTTACAAGTGGTAAAGGCACACGCCCCATTAGCTGAAATGTTCGGATATTCAACATCTCTTCGTTCAGCGACACAGGGCAGGGCTAACTTCACCATGCAATTTGAGAAATATGACGTTGTCCAGCAAAACAGGGCCGACGATATTATAAGAAAAATCAGAGGAATATAGCTCATTCATTTTGAGGAAAGACTATGTCAAAAGAAAAATTTGAAAGGACTAA
>CAZTPE010000350.1:0-2808 GCA_964614545.1 uncultured Ectothiorhodospiraceae bacterium | reverse complement strand
CCAAGGTCGCCTCCGGCGGCGAACTGGCGCGCATCAGCCTCGCCATCCAGGTCATTACTGTCGGCACCGGCAGCATCCCCACCCTTATCTTCGACGAAGTCGATGTCGGCATCGGCGGCGGTATCGCCGAGATCGTCGGCCGTCTGCTGCGCGATCTCGGTCACGAACGGCAGGTCCTCTGTGTCACCCACCAACCGCAAGTCGCGTCCCTCGCCCACCAGCACTTGCAGGTACACAAACAGAGCAGCAAAAAGACCACCGCCACGGTTGTTATACCCCTGGGCGCTGAAGAAAGAGTGGAAGAAATCGCCCGCATGCTCGGCGGACTGGAAATCACCAAACAAACACTTTCACACGCCCGCGAAATGATCGAGCGGGGACAGAGCGAAATGGCACTCAGTTAAGGACTTTTGCCAAGGTAGACCGTGTCAAACACCCTTCCCTAAATAACACTCACTCCGTACGGCCGTGATAATGGTGTTATCTCCATCGAAAAAATGAACTTCATTTTGTGGGTCCATACCATTAGCAGTATTTGTGGGTATAAAAACGTGCTCCACCTTGCCTTGAAGGTGCACACATGAAATGTCCCTACTTCAAATTGCCCGCCATATCCATTGATACGTCCTTGCCCAATACTTCAATGAGGGCACAATGAATATCTTTATCGTCCGTCGCTTCACACTGAGCCAGAAGATCGATCAGTGCGCTTTGCATCGAGTGAAGGTCTTTCAGGCGTTCTTCGATCATCGTGACCTTCTGCCTGGTTAACTGTTGAACCTCTTGGCAATGGCCATCACCAAGATCCAATAACTCACGGATTTCCTTGAGGGTAAAACCAAGCTGTTTGGCACGTTTGATAAAACGCACGCGTGAAACATATTCCGGGGAATACTGCCGATAACCCTGATCAGGCTTGGCAGGTTCTTTTATCAAAGCCAGACGTTGGTAATAACGTATCGTCTCGACATTGACATCGGCTGCCGTTGCCAACTTACCAATGGTGAATGTCTTGGGTGCATCCATAGTCGATCCGTTGCCTGTTTCTCGTCTATCGCTCGTCTATCGAATGTTACCTGAATCCGTGGTTTTACGATCCACTAGCCGGCACAGCAGGATAATTGTTTTACATCCTTGCTGAAGGTTTGGGCGCAGAGCTTCAATCCTTCCACCATGGTCAGGTAGGGAAATAACTGATCTGCTAGTTCGTCAATGGTCATGCCGTTGCGAATCGCCAGCGCGGCACTCTGGATGATTTCACCACCCTCGGCAGCCAATACGTGGCAACCGACGATACGGCCGCTGCCTTTTTCCGCCACCAGTTTGATAAGGCCGCGCGTATCCAGGTTGGCCAAGGCGCGCGGTACATTTTCCAGGTCCAGGGTACGACTCTCAACAGAGATGCCCTGCGCCTGTGCCTGTTGTTCGGTCAGACCCACAGTAGCAGCTTGCGGATGGGTGAAAACTACGGCGGGCAGCACGGACAAGTCAATGGTAACATCGCCACCGGTCATATTGCGGGCAGCACGGGTACCCGCAGCGGCGGCCACATAGACAAACTGCGGTTGGTTGGTACAGTCTCCGGCGGCGTAGATGTTCTGTACATTGGTGCGCATGTGGTCGTCAATCACAATGGCGCCGCGTGGGCCGGTTGCCACACCCGCCTTGCTGAGATCCAGCCCTGCGGTGTTGGGTAGCCGCCCGCTGGCGACGAGCAAGCGGTCACCACGAACATCGCCATCGCTGGTCGCCAACAGGAATTGTTGACCATCATGACGAATGAACTTCGGTGTTGTGTGCAACATGACCCTGATGCCTTCGTCCTCGAGGATCTGCTTCAGGCCCTCACCGATTTCCGGCTCTGCGCGCGACAGCAGGGTGCCGCGGGCGACCACCGTCACTTCCGCGCCCAGATGACGAAAGGCTTGCGCCAGCTCCAGCGCCACCGCGGCACCACCCAGCACAATCAGATGCCGGGGAACCTGCTCGGCGACCAGCGCCTCCGTGGAGGTCCAGTAGGGGGTATCACAGAGGCCGGAAATCTGCGGAATCATCGGGCGGGCGCCCACGGCAAGCAGAATGCGATCCGCCTGCAGACGCGTTTCTCCCCCGCCCGTAAGCGCCACATGCAGGGTGGAGGTATCCAGAAAACGCGCCATGCCGCGCATCAGGGTGATGCGGGGATGACTCTCCAGGATGCTTTCATATTTGGCATGACGCAGCTTCTCAACCCACGCCTGTTGCTGGGCCACCATGGCCTTGCGATCAATGTCCGGCGTGTTGAGCGGCAAACCGGCAACCGCATGGTGACCCTGCAGGTAGGCGATGTGTGCGCCGCGAATCATGATTTTCGACGGCACGCAGCCGATATTCACGCAGGTACCACCGATCACCTCACCACCTTCGATAAGGGTGACCCGGGCACCCTCCTCGACCGCCTTGATGGCGGCGGCAACGGCGGCGGATCCACTGCCGACGATCGCCACATGCAGGCTGGCGGCCTCAGCCATGCTCATGGCAAGGACGGAGTCAGGTGCGAGGGGTAACCCGCCTGCCCGGTGGCGAAGGTCAGGTCTTCCACATCAACCCTGGCGGGGTCATAGATCACCGTCGCCCAGCCGGCGCCGTTGCCCTCGTATGCGGCGCTGACCTCAGTCACCCCCTCCACCTTTCGCAAGGCCCTTTTCACCGTGATGGGACACATGCTGCAGGTCATCTTGTCCACCGACAGGGTGATGGTCTTCAACTCAGCCGCCATTGCTCCGGCCGAAACCACAAGGGCGCCGCCGAGCACGGACAGACACAGGC
>CAZTPE010000349.1:0-2811 GCA_964614545.1 uncultured Ectothiorhodospiraceae bacterium | reverse complement strand
ACCCCGCTCTCTCGCACGCCCTTCAACGCCACGGCATACTGCCGCAGAATTTTCAGCGTCCAGCCGATGCGCTCACGGTAGAACTTGTCCGAGCGTACATCGTTGTCCTCCGCCGTCGCATTCAGCACCTGCTCCACATGGCGCACGATGACCTGTTCTGGGATATAGCAGAGGCGGTTGTTTTTGTAGCTGCTCATGCGCAGCTCCGCCACCGGGTAGGCCCCACTATCACCGGCCGATATCGCAACAATCAGTGCCGGCTTGTGGCCCAGTTCGGCCTGACCAAACAACAGAAAGAAATTCTTCAGCCCCGCCGGTACCTGGCCGTGCCACTCCGGCGCAATCACCACGAAGGCATCGCTGGCAGCCAGCTGCTCGCACCACGGTGCCAGTCGCTGTTGCCAGGCCGGATCGTCTTCCCACACGCCTTCGTCCCACAGTGGCAGGGGGTTGCCCGACAGACTCAATACATCCGCCTCGACATCCTTTTCCGCCAGCTGGCCACGAATGAATTCCGCCACCTTCAGGCTCTGCGCCTTGCGGCGGTGACTGCCGCTGATTATCGTTATTTTCATTGCCCCACCCTCCTGGAATAGTGCTCATCGTTGCCGCCACTGGGGTGATACCGATGCGCATCAGTCGCCCACCCGTTGCAGGGACTGCATTTTGTTGTTGGCATCCACGCGCAATACGAATTGACCATAGATGCCATCGTGCGCCACGAAGGGCCGCAGGCTCTCGGCGGGAAATTCCAGCCGCGTGCCATCGGCCAGGGTCACCACCACACCACGCACCAGGCCCTGATAGTGGGCCAGGTAGCGCTCGGCAGAAATGGCGATTCGGAAGTGGTATTCGCGCATGGTGCCGTGTCGTACTCCATCGAAGCCGTTATGCTACAGTGATTTTGTCTGCAATCCGTTACAAATACAAAACGCTCTGCCATGAAATACTGCCCGCTGTGCACCCAACCTCTACGCCTCATGCCCCACGATGCGACGCAGCGCCTCAGCTGCCCGGACAGTGCCTGCGGCTTTGTTTTCTGGGACAACCCGATCCCGGTCGTCACCGGCATTGTCGAGACACCACAGGGTGTGATTCTGGCGCATAACAGGGCCTGGCCGGTGGGTCTGTTTTCGCTGATCAGCGGTTTTCTGGAATCCTCTGAATCACCCCAGGCGGCCATTGAACGGGAGACCGTCGAGGAACTGGGACTGATCGCTCACGACGCGGCGCTGCTCGGCCTCTATCCGCTGCCGGAACAGAATCAGCTGATCATCGCCTATCACCTGCGTGCGGACGGCGCGATCACCCTGAACGAGGAACTGGACGCCTTCAAAATCATTCCGGCCACGCAATTAGGCGGCTACGATTTCGGCCCGTTGACACTGACCCGGCGACTGGTTGACGACTGGCTGACGGCCTAACACCATGCACATCGATCCCGATAGCGGCCTGCTCGATACCGCCCACCAGCGGCCCTCACCCAACTGCGACAAGCGCCCGCCGGGCTGCGATATCGACCTGCTGGTGATCCATGCCATCAGCCTGCCGGCAGGCGAATTCGGTGGGCCGTGGATCGATGACCTGTTCTGCAACGGCCTCGACCCGGCCGCCCACCCGGACTTCACGGCGATCTGCGAACTGCGCGTCTCCGCCCATGCCCTGATCCGCCGCGACGGCAGCATTACCCAGTATGTGCCCTTTCACCGCCGTGCCTGGCATGCGGGCCAGTCCTGCCACGGCGGGCGCGAGCGCTGCAACGACTTCTCCATCGGCATCGAGCTGGAGGGCTGCGATAAGCAACCCTTCACGGCGATTCAGTACACGCATCTGGCCGAGCTGGCACGCAGCCTGTTCGTCGCCTATCCGAATCTCAACCCGCAGCGCATCACCGGCCACAGCGACATCGCCCCCGGCCGCAAGACTGATCCCGGCCCGCACTTCGACTGGCAGCGGCTGCACGACCTGCTGGGCTGAATCCGCTATTATCGCTACCATTTACCCACGCCCAACGAGGCCGCCATGTTCCTGCTCGCCATCTTAATCAGTCTCGCCCTGGAGAAACTCATCCCGGCGCTGGACAGGCTGCGCAGCATGCAGTGGTTCCTGCAATACGCGGACGGCCTGCGCCGCAGGCTGCTGCCGGCAGACAACCGCCGCGGCACCCTCACCGTGCTGCTCACGGTGCTGCCACCGGTGCTGCTGGTGGGGCTGGTGCAGTATCTGCTGGACACGCAGCTGTGGCTGTTCAGCTTCGGCCTCAGTCTGGCGGTGCTGGTCTATGCCCTGGGGCCGCGCGACATGAACCGGCAGGTCCACGCTTGGCTGGAGGCCCGCGCGCAAAACGACGAGGAACGGGCACAGGCCATCCTGCGCGAATTCCTGCCCTTTCCGGTGCCGGACAGCGAGCAGGCGCGCACGGATGTGGTCATCGACATGATTTTCGTGCTGACCCACGAGCGGGTGCTGGCGGTGTTTTTCTGGTTCGTGCTGCTCGGCCCCATGGGGGCGATCCTGTACCGACTGGTCTCCGAGCTGGTCTCCACGCCACCGGAAAACGCCAACGAGGACTACTGGCTCACCGCCACCCGCCTGCACATGCTGCTGGCCTGGCTGCCGGCGCACCTGTCGGCACTCAGCTTCGCCGTCATGGGCAGCTTCATGCACGCCCTGCAGGTCTGGCGCGAAACCTCGTTGCGGGATATGTCGAGGGTACCGGTGGTCTGCCATCAATACGTCATCCGCACCGGACGGGCGGCCCTGCAGCTGGATCAGATCGACGGTAATCAGGCCATTGAAGAGGCTCTGGGC
>CAZTPE010000348.1:0-2813 GCA_964614545.1 uncultured Ectothiorhodospiraceae bacterium | reverse complement strand
GGTATTCGGGATTGAGGTGATCCAGATAGGCGCGCGCGTTGATGAAGGTGCCGCGCGACTTGGACATCTTGTGCCCGTTCACGGTGAGGAAGCCGTGGGCGAAGATGGCCGTGGGTGTGCGCAGGCCGGCGCCGTGCAGGATGGCGGGCCAGAACAGGGCGTGGAAGTAGATGATGTCCTTGCCGATGAAGTGGTACAGCTCGGCGTCGCTGTCCTTGCCCAGACTGTTTTTACCAAGAAAGGCGTCGAAATCCAGATCGTCGCGCTTGTCGCAGAGGTTCTTGAAGCTGGCGAAGTAGCCCATGGGCGCGTCCAGCCAGACATAGAAATACTTTTCGTTACCGGGAATGTCCTCGGTGCCGGGAATCTTGAAGCCGAAGTAGGGCGCGTCGCGGGAGATGTCCCATTCCTGCAGGCCGGCCTCGAACCATTCGTCGAGCTTGTTGGCCACCTCGGGCTGTAGATGTCCGCCGCGGGTCCACTCGCGCAGCATGGCCTCGAAGTCGGGCAGCTTGAAGAAATAGTGCTCGGATTCCCTTTCGACGGGCGTGGCGCCGGACACCACGGACACCGCGTTCTTCAGCTCGGCGGTGGAATAGGTGGCGCCGCATACCTCGCAGTTGTCGCCGTACTGATCCTTGGCGCCGCAACGCGGGCACTCGCCCTTGAGGAAACGGTCGGGCAGGAACATCTCCTTGACCGGGTCATAGGCCTGCTTGATGGTGCGTACGGCGATGTGCCCGGCCTCTTTCAGGCGCAAGTAAATGCTCTCCGCCAGTTCGCGGTTCTCTTCTGAGTGGGTGGAGTGGTAGTTGTCGAAGCCGATGCCGAAGGCGGCGAAATCGGCCTGGTGTTCTTCCTTCACCCGCGCAATAAGCGCCTCCGGCGTGATGCCCTCGCGTTCGGCACGCAGCATGATGGGCGTGCCGTGGGCGTCGTCGGCGCACACGTAAATGCACTGATGGCCGCGCATCTTCTGAAAACGCACCCAGATATCGGTCTGAATATGTTCCACCATGTGGCCCAGGTGGATGGCGCCGTTGGCGTAGGGCAGGGCGCTGGTGACGAGGATTTTTCTGCGCGGGGGGTGGGCAGGTGTGGACGTATCGGAAGCGATGCTCATGGGATTGTTGGATGCTCAGGGGGTGGCGTGTAGGCAGGGAAGCCGGAATGGCGGCTTATACAAAAGGTAATATTACGATACGCCCCTGAATTGTGTAAACTCGCCGCTCCATTATAGCCCCGAAAAGCGTACTGTGGGGTGAAACGTTACCGGTCAGCCCAAGGAGTTCCGATTATGAGCGACGTCACCCGCGAACAGGTTGAGTCCGCCATCAAGCAATTCATCGATCCCAATCTGCAGCAGGATCTACTGAGCGCGAAGAGCATCAAGAACATCGCCATCGACGCTGGCAAGGTCAGCGTCGATGTGGTGCTGGGTTATCCCGCCAAGGGCTATCAGGACGAGCTGGCCGCCAAGCTGAAGGAACGAGTGGAGGCCATCGAGGGTGTCGACGAGGCTGTCATCAACATCAGCAGCAAGATCGAGCCGCACTCGGTGCAGAAGGGCGTCAAGCCCATCCCCGGCGTGAAAAACATCATCGCCATCGCCTCCGGCAAGGGTGGCGTCGGCAAGTCCACCACTGCCGTCAATCTGGCCCTGGCGCTGGCCGCCGAGGGCGCTACCGTGGGCATTCTCGACGCCGACATCTACGGCCCCAGCCAGCCGCGCATGCTGGGTGTGTCCGACAAGCCGGAATCGAAGGACGGCAAGTCCCTGGAGCCGCTGATGGGCCACGGCATCCAGTCCATGTCCATCGGCTACCTGATCGAGGAAGACACGCCGATGATCTGGCGCGGCCCGATGGTCACCCAGGCCCTGGAACAGCTGCTCAACGATACCCACTGGCAGGACGTGGATTACCTCATTATTGACCTGCCACCGGGCACCGGCGATATCCAGCTGACCCTGGCGCAAAAGGTGCCGGTGAGCGGCGCGCTGATCGTCACCACGCCGCAGGACATCGCCCTGCTGGATGCTCGCAAGGCGCTGAAGATGTTTGAGAAGGTGGACGTAACCGTGCTCGGCATCGTCGAGAACATGAGCATCCACATCTGTTCCAAGTGCGGCAACGAAGAGCACATCTTCGGCGAGGGCGGTGGTGCGCGCATGTCCGAGGACTACGATGTCGACTTCCTCGGCGCCCTGCCGTTGGACATCCAGATTCGCGAGGAAGTGGATGGCGGCACGCCCACCGTGGTGAACGCCCCCGACAGCCGCATCGCACAGATCTACCGCGAGATCGCCCGCCGCATGGCCGCCCGCCTGGCCCTGCAGGCCAAGGAGTTCAGCGCCAAGTTCCCCAATATCGTCATCCAGAACAGCTGATAATCAGTCCGCTGCGCAAGGGCGCGATGCGATGCAAAGAACAAACGTTGTGTCCTTCGCGACCTTTGCGGTTATTATTCGCCCCGAATTTTCACTGCGGAGTCACAGGGGTATGTAGGGTGGGCACTGCCCACCAAATGGCTCGCGTGGAACATAATTGGTGGGCAATGCCCACCCTACGATTGAGTTGAGGGGGATGTGTTAGTGGGTATCAAATCGGACAACTGGATCCGCCGCATGGCGGTCGACAGCGGCATGATCGAACCTTTCGAGCCGGGACAGGTGCGCGAGAGCGACAACGGCCGCATCATCTCCTACGGGACATCCAGTTACGGTTATGACGTGCGCTGTTCCGACGAATTTAAGATATTCACCAACATCAACTCGGCGGTAGTCGACCCGAAGAACTTCGACGACAACAGCT
>CAZTPE010000347.1:0-2814 GCA_964614545.1 uncultured Ectothiorhodospiraceae bacterium | reverse complement strand
AAAACAGATGCCCACATGGCCTGGTTCCGCTGGTATTCCGCTTCATCCTCATACCACTCCTGCAATTTGCCGGTCTGTTTATTAAAAATAATGTAGTACGGCACCCACCCTTTCCAGTATTCGTGGAACGAGTATTTCAGTATTACCTTGTCCCCTACGAACTGAACCGATTTTGGTTTGCCAAGCAGTTTGACAACATCTTTGTGCATCATGCCCGGCTGAAGGCTGCGGGTCTTCTCCACGGTGTTAAATTCCATCGGCACTCCCGTGCAACCAGCAACCAGAAAAGACAGCGCCAATACGCCCCAAAAAACGGTAAATTTTTTTCCCATAGCCAATCTCCTTTATCCCCTCACTCCTTGATCATTATTTTGCATAAACCATAGCCCTCACCAGGTTTCAGAAAGGTTACAGGTTTGGTTACATTTGGGAAAAAATAGAAAAAGAAATTGATTCTGTGCTGCCCTTCCCTCTCCCACTGCTGCAGGAGAGGGGGAATATAATCAGCCTTCAGGTATTGCCTGCTGCACGACGGGCAAGATCGACCAGACTGGTACCGGGGTTAATGCCCAGCCCCTGTTTCAGCGCGCTTTGGGCACGGTGATAGATTTCCAGCGCTTGGGCGGGATGGCCTGACTGTAGATGGATGTGCATGAGCTGTTCGTAGAGCCGTTCATCCAGAGAATCGATCTCCAGCGCTCGCTGGAGGTAGGATTCGGCTTCCAGTTGCGTTGATGGGGCGGGTGCTGAGGTCGCCAGTGCTAGCACACCTTCGAGGTAGCGGCGGCGCAGGCGTTCCCGGTGTTCGATGATCCAGGTTTCACTAATATCGCCGGGGAGAAAATCGCCTGCATAGCGATCCAGCGCCGCTTTGAGGTTCGACCAGTCGATATGATCCGGTCGCAGGGCGCGTCGGAGTTCGGACTGGAATTGAAACACATCCACCTCGCAGTATTTTTCTATTAGTGACAGATGCCCGTGTTGTAGTTGCAGCCAGGGCTGGAGTTCTTCACCGTTATCGAGTCCGAGACGGCGCAGCCGCCAGATCAGCACCTTGAGATTCTGGTAAGCCTGGTCACCCTCGGCATCGGGCCAGAGTAGATCGGCCAGTTGGGTCATGGGGATTTTTTTGCCACCGTGAACGACGAGTGCCTTGAGCAGGGTTTTATTGCGTCCCCCTCGCCATTTGCGGTCATATATGGTTTTCTCACCGATTTCGATGCGTAGGCCGCCGAGACAGTGAATGCGTACGGGCGGCCTTGCCTGAATGATTTCGGCTTCGTCGAGCAGGCTGGTGCGTAGTTGTTTGCCAAGCCGTGGTGGGCGGTGAAACAGCGGCAGCTTTTCTCCTGCCGGGATAGTGGTGAGTGCCCGTTCGTACCACTGAGCAGCCTGATTATGGTGTTCCTGGCGCAGATGGATCATGGCAGCTTCCTGGGCGGCGGTAGCAGCCACGGTATTGTAACCGGCCTCCTGCCAGGTTTGCATCCATTCTTCGAACAGGCTTAGAGCCTCCTCGTCACGACCCAGATCTGCCAGTGCCTGCCCCTTGAGCAGCACCGGCATACGTTCGGTGACGGCGCTATGTGCGGTCAGCCCCCGATCAATGGCCTGTTCGGCATGAGCCAGCGCCTTGTGAGCATCGCCCAGTCCCAGCGCGGCGACACCCAGACTGAAATGCGCGTAGCTGTGGTGAAAGGCGTTTTGCCGGGGAATGGCGTGTTGCTGGATTTTTTGCGCCACGGCTTCGAGCGCGGATCGATCCTCGCAGTTGGCGATGGCGAAGAGCAGGTTAGCGTGTGTCAGCAGCCAGACCGAGGGTGGCAGCTGTTCAAAAAAAGGCAGGGCGACGATGTCTTCGAGCATTTTACGGCCTGCTTCCGCATCACCATTGATGGCGTGAAACAGGCCGTGACTGCTGTGCAGGAAGACCTGGGCAATGACGGCGGCATCATTGTGTGCACAGAGATAGCCTGCATCTTTTAGTAATACCTCGGCGTGCGCCAGATGGCCGTTCCATAGATGGCAATAGGTCTGCATGGCGGCGTGAAAAATACGCAGGGAGGTTGAGTGTGCCTCTTCGGCGGCAAGCAGTTGCTGCTGACAGGTCTTGCGGGTGGCGGTGAGATCGCCTTCGCCATTCATTTGCGCATTGGCCATGAAACCCAGCACCGAAGCGCGTGCCAGCGCACTGACTTCATTGCTATTACTGAGTAGAAAATCAACTCGTTCCAGCCATGGCGTGAAGCGCCGGAAGTCATAGCCGCTGTCCCAGATTGCACCAATGCCTGCGCCGACGATGGCGCAGGCGACATCCCAGTCGCTTTCTTCCAGTGCCTGCTCATACAGGGCAAGCATATCGGTTTCGGAAATTTCGGGGCCGATGGCTTCGGCAAGAAAGCGCAGACGCAGGGAATGGGGTAACACGGCGGGAAGGTGTTCGTGGACGATCTCAAGATGCAGTGCGATACTGGGCACACCCATGTTGAACCACCAGTTCAGACCGTCGTCAGCAAGCTGGCCGAGATAGATATCAATCTCGCCACGTTGCAGATGTTCTGCGTAGCCTTTTATTAGTGTTGGCGCTTGCAATCAATTCAATCCGAAATACATTAAATTGTTAAGGTTACCTGAATAATAATACAGCAAATATGTGGTTAAGAAAGTACAACCATGGTCAGAGCTTGATTCACATCAGTAACAAACCGATGCCGCTGCCGATGAGCAGCAGAGCGATGCCTCGGCGGAAGGTGTCGGTGCTGAGGCTGGTATGAATATGGCCACCAAGATATAAGGCCGCGAGCATCACCGGCA
>CAZTPE010000346.1:0-2815 GCA_964614545.1 uncultured Ectothiorhodospiraceae bacterium | reverse complement strand
ATGCCGGCGAATTCTGGGGGCGCGGCTCATTCATCAAGCGGCCGGGCACCATCCGCGTGGTCGTCGGCGAGCCGATACAGACCGAGGGCCTCAGCGCCTCAGAGATCAACCAGCGCGGCGAGGCCTGGATGGACGAGACCATGGCGCGCATCAGCTCGGTGCCGGTGACCGAGGAATATGACCCCGCCAAACATCGCAAGTGATTGCAGATAGTCGCGTGGACGTCCCGCCCTATAAGCGATATCCTACGCACCCCGATCGGGGATGCTCAACAAAAATGCGCCTGTAGCTCAGCTGGATAGAGTACCGCCCTCCGAAGGCGGGGGTCACAGGTTCGACTCCTGTCAGGCGCGCCATTTTTGAACTCATTGACCGCTATCAACTAAGGCCATAGAGGCTGTTAAGTGTCAGCCTCGCCAAATCAACGGGCTGGCCCCCATTCGTGGTGACCTCATCACCGGGGCCCTTGGTCGAAGTTGCAAAACGGCCAAGACCAATGATCTTCGTTTCTATAACCTGAGACCATCAGCAACCTGAGACCATCAGCCGCTGTAGTAATTCAGATGACATCTTTCACAATGACCTGTTTGGTCGCCTTGACTAATCCACCATTGCTGCGTCAGTTCACTGTTGCAGTATCAAGTCGCCTCGCCCACTTTTACCGAGATTGACCGCAATAAAATACCGCGTATATGTTGTTTTATTGGTGAAATGTAATGCATTTATAAAAAAAACAGCATATTTGCTGTATTTTCGCCTTGAACAATACATTCGATGTATATATGGTTAAAACATCTTATTTGATGTTTTGGTGCCGTCGTGAAATTGATTCCCCAAATTAAAGCCCGTCGCTTGCAGCTGGGCCTTCAGCAGAAAGACATGAGGCTGCGTATTGGTATGAATCAGCAGCAGTACCAGCGCATAGAGGCTGGTGGCAATCCCCGTTTGGAAACCCTGGACTTGATCGCTGAAGGGCTGGATGCCGAATTATTACTGGTTCCCAAGGAAAAGCTACGGGCGGTTAAAGCCCTCTTGAGGGAAGCAGATTCCGAGACCAGCTCGACCCCCAATAGTATCGAGACCAAAGAAGACCCCTGGTCGGAGTTGCTGGATTAGTCTATGCCTGTTGAAGCTGTCGAGGTTCTCAAGCTGAGTTTGCACGGGGTGACGGTCGCTTATCTTGCGGGTTACGAGGGCGGGAAAAACATTCTGGTATTTGATCCAGCCTATGTGGCTAATCAAAGTCGCCCGACATTCACGCTATCCGCTGGGCCAGAGCACCCTGCCAGTCAGACGTTGTTTTCTTCTCCCTGGGTGAGGCAGCAGCGACTTCATCCAGTGCTATCCAATCTGTTGCCCGAAGGCGCGCTAAGGCAGTGGTTTGCCCAGGTTTTGAAGGTGCATCCAGACAATGAGTTTCCTCTGTTTGCCCAGTTGGCGGCGGATCTTCCGGGAGCATTGATTGCCGAAGCGGTTTCGCCTAACCAGATTCCCGAGGAGGTACTGGGCCATCGCATAAAAATCAAGCCGATGCCCAGGGCAGTGCTTGCGGGTCAACCGCGCTTTTCATTGGCTGGTGTACAGATGAAGTTCTCGATGCACGAAACGGATGGGCGATTCAATATATCCCAACCAGGCAAGCTGGGAGAGTGGATTGTCAAAACGCCTTCTACCCGCCATCAGGATGTGCCATTCAATGAGTACAGCGTGATGAAGCTGGCCGAACTGGTAGGCGTTGGTATTCCCGAAGTCAAACTAGTGAGGCTGGAGCAATTACAGGACTTACCTCCCATCAACCTTCCCAACGAACAATACGCCTACGCCATTCGCCGTTTTGATCGGGACGAGCTACGCCAGCGTATCCATGCTGAAGACTTTGCCCAAGTGTTGTTCAAGTACGCGCATGAGAAATACGGTGCAGCCAATTTTGAACAAATTGGCAGAGCGATATACCGATTCACCGGGCATGGCCTGGCCAATGTGCAGCAAATGGCGCGAAGGCTATTGATCAACATCCTGCTGGGTAATGGTGATGCTCACCTTAAAAACTGGAGCCTGATCTACCCGGATCAAATAACAGCAGAATTGGCTCCGGCCTACGACATCTTGTATACCCAAGCCTACATTCCTGGCGAGACGAAGCTTTCCCTCAATATGGCCGGCCATAAAGATTGGTACGCCATGAGCATGGGGCACTTCCAGGCATGGGCCAAATCTGTGGGGGTTCCCTGGCGAGCGATCAAGCCCCATCTGGGCGATGTGATGGACAAGGCGCGAAGCCTCTGGCCAGACTATCTACGAAATGCGCCGATGAATACCGACCACAAGGAGGCTTTGGTATCACACTGGTGCGCATTGCATTCAGATTTTTCCTTGAAGCCAGACTGAATCAGCTCCTCCTTTGCTGGTTGGAGAATCGGGGCGCTATCGGTGGGACGGTTGCAACAGGACTGTCAAAATGATTGTTAACACCCCCTAAGGCCATAGAGGTTATCAAGTGTCAGCCTCGTGGGAGAGTGAGTCAAAATTCAGCCGATTTTGGGACGGATAGTGGTTCTATTTAACGAGAAATCGGGGGGATTTTGGCCGCTCTCCCGTCAGCGCAGCCGGCTATTCCCAAATCCGACAGGCTCCTAGACGAGCTATACCACCTTGCCCGGCAGATTGTTTGCCATGGGTACGCCACAGGCTACGGAGCAGTCCTGGTAGTCGATGCTGATGCGGTCACCGGCATAGGGCCGGAACAGGGTGTCGGCAAATCGGACGTGGTCGGGATGCTCGCGATAGCTGTCGATCACGGCTTTATGGGTAAAGC
>CAZTPE010000345.1:0-2825 GCA_964614545.1 uncultured Ectothiorhodospiraceae bacterium | reverse complement strand
AGAAAACAGCCGAACATCCGCCCCACGCTCCACCAGCAGCATCAAACGCCGCAACGCCTGCGGCTCGGTCACATCCAGATAATCAGAGGTCAACACCCGAATAACCGCACGGCGATTCATTGCATCTCTCAGTGCATCAAAGATCAGATCCAAACCACTCTGGAGGATAAAGGCTACGGTGATATCGATCTCCGTAGCCTGGTTGATGGCGTCGAGTAATTGAGGGAGAAAGGGGTCTGATTTTCCACCGGTGATGAGTGACCGGTCTGTTTGTATTGTTGGTGGTTTCATCTATGGGGGAAACCTGCTTATCTTGTGCTTTGTTGGAGAGAGGGAATCAGCCCACAGATATCTATAAAGGTATAGTCAGCAAAATTCTGCTTTTCAGGGAAGTCCATACACGACCCATCAATGGAAACTACAACCTGAAATAACTCATTTTCCAGCCTGTCAGCCATCTCCAACCAAAACCCCATTCAACCACCGCTCTTGCTCTCGCCCCGGCCTGCGATCAGCGGTGACCCACAACTCCTTTATTGTCAGCGCTTTGATCTCATCCACTAGAGTCCGTAAGCCTACCTCATCCATGTCAGTAAATCGGCGGCCCTGTTTTTCATATTCACCCTGGCCATATTTGAACGAGCAATAGATTACGCCATTGGGCTTCAGCGCACACACCAGTCGGTGGAAAACACCGGGTAACTCTTTGGCTGGAACGTGCAGCAGGGAAGCGCAGGCCCAAATACCATCAAATCGGTTTTGATATTGGATATCTTGTACACGCTGTACCGGGATGGATTGTCCGAGCTCTTTTTCTGCAAGGGCGGCAATCTCGGCGGAGGCATCGAAGGCAGTGACCTTGTAGCCGTGTTCGATGAAGTACTTGGCATCACGGCCAGAGCCGCAACCTGCATCCAGGATATGAGCCCGTTCTGATAACAGAGGCAAGAAACGCTGGTAGAGCGGATGCATGTTGACTCGGAAAGTCGATTCAACAAAGGCTTTGGCGTTACTTTCGTAGTAATCCATATTGTTGCCGAAACTTGATTGAGCGCTTAATGACATTAACCATATTCTTGCCGGCGCCCAGTGCAACCGTTGCATCGCCGGATGAAAATACTGAGCTTTTTTGAGTCTGCGGCAGCCGGGTAGCCCTTAGTCACCCCGCTATAACGAAGCGTAAAGATTTCGCGGCGCCCACCGGTGCCTTTAAGCATTCTATGCTCCCCTCACAACCAGCTGCATGTCATGTAACACGGCGTATCTTACATACCAATATAGAGCACGATATGACAAAATAATGTTATTCTTAATAATCAATAGGTTATGGCGTAATCTTAATACCAATTACCGCTACTGCTCCGTGAGCTTTCATGGCAAGACCAGCTGATTGATGATTGCAGGCGGGATTACCCCGAAACAGGGTATCAGCCCTCGTCACCGACTCGTTAACGAGACAACGGTGAGTCACACCATACAATCTGGGGCCCCGGAAACGGAAGTCTGAGTTGGCCCTCCCTCGCCGGCATGGTAACGTTCGCCGGATAATTGGGACGCATCCATACAACAGGCAAAAACAAACCTATGTCGACCCCCTTCAAAACCGTCGGAATCATCGGTAAGCACGGCGCTTCCTCGGCCAGTGACACCGTCAAGCAGCTGATCAACTGCCTGCAGAAACAGCGGCTGGAAGTCCTCCTCGACCGGGACTCCCTCGACCTCGCTCAAGACCTTGGCAGCGACATCACCCTGGTGGATCGCAGCGAGCTGGGCCAGCGCTGCGACCTCGCCATCGTCGTCGGTGGTGACGGCACCCTGCTCAACGCCGCGCGCGACCTGGTGGACCACGACGTCCCCCTGCTGGGCATCAACCTCGGTCGCCTGGGCTTTCTCACCGACATCCCGCCCACCGACCTGAGCACCAACCTGAGTCGCATCTTCGCTGGGGAATACAAGGAAGAATCGCGCCACCTGCTGCACGCACAGGTGATCCGCGACGGTGAGACAATCAGCGACAGCACCGCCTTCAACGACGTGGTGGTGCACAAGTTCAACGCCGCGCGCATGATCGAATACGAAACCTTTATCGACGATCAGTTCGTCAACACCACGCGCTCCGATGGCCTCATCGTCTCCACTCCCACCGGCTCCACTGCCTATGCCCTGTCCAGCGGCGGACCCATCGTACATCCCTCGCTGAATGCCCTGGTGCTGGTGCCCATCTGCCCACACACCATGAGCTACCGGCCCATTGTGGTAGACGGCAACAGCCGCGTGGACATCATCGTGCACGACCTCACGCATACCAGCGCCCAGGTCACCTGCGATGGCCAGACCAGCCTCGCCCTCAGCGACGGCGACCGCGTCAGCATCAAGAAAAAGCCCCGGCCTATTCGCCTTATTCACCCGCCGGAATACAATTACTTCAGTATCCTGCGCGCCAAGTTGCACTGGGGAAAACGCCTGTAACCGGGAAAGACATCCGTCAATGTTACGCAACATCCATATTCGCCACCTCGCCGTGGTCGATGAACTGAACCTCGACCTGCAACCCGGCATGACCGTACTGACCGGCGAGACCGGCGCCGGCAAGTCCATCCTCATCGACGCTCTCAGCCTCGCCCTCGGCGACCGCGCCGACAGCGGTGTGATCCGCGCCGGCCAGGCGCGGGCCGATATCAGCGCCGACTTCGACCTCAGCGGCCTGACCGCCATCAGCGACTGGCTCAACAAACAGGAACTGGACGACGACGGCCAGTGCCTGATCCGACGCACCATCAACCGCGATGGCCCCTCCCGGGGTTACATCAACGGCCGCCCGGTGC
>CAZTPE010000344.1:0-2834 GCA_964614545.1 uncultured Ectothiorhodospiraceae bacterium | reverse complement strand
CCAGACGTCTTCCGGCGCCAGCTTGACGCCACGCGGCAACAGGTTGCGGAATTCGCAGAATTCACGCATGGCCTCGGTGAGGCCGGTACGCAGGCCGTTGACGTGGGTGCCGCCCTGGGCGGTAGGCACCAGGTTGACGTAGCTCTCGGCTATAGAATCCCCCCCCCCTCTGTTTTCACTAAAGGGCAGCCACAGTATCGCCCAGTCGGCGGCCTCGGTGTCGCCCTTGAAGCTGCCAAGGAAGGGTTCCGGCGGCAGGGTTTCCATGCCTTGCAAGGCATCCATGAGGTAGTCGCGCAGGCCGTCCTCATAGAGCCATTCGCTGCTTTCACCACTGTTTTCGTCGAAGAAGGTGACCTTTAGCCCGGGGCAGAGCACGGCCTTGGCGCGCAGCACGTGCTTGAGGCGCGGCACGGAGAACTTGGGCGAATCGAAAAATTGCGGATCGGGCCAGAAGCGCAGTGTGGTGCCGGTATTGCGCTTGCCGACGGTGCCGATCTGCTCCAGCGCGGAGATGCGGTTGCCGTCAGCGAAGGCGACGTTGAATTCCTGGCCGTCGCGCCGCACCCATACCTCCAGGTGCCTCGACAGGGCATTGACCACCGACACGCCGACGCCGTGCAGGCCGCCGGAAAACTGGTAGTTCTTGTTGGAGAACTTGCCGCCGGCGTGCAGCTTGGTGAGGATCACCTCGACGCCGGGGATACCCTCCTCCGGATGAATATCCACGGGCATGCCGCGGCCGTCGTCCACCACCTGCAGCGAGCCGTCCTTGTACAGGGTGACGTCGATGCGCCGGGCGTGGCCAGCGATGGCCTCGTCGACGCTGTTGTCGATGACCTCCTGCGCCAGGTGGTTGGGACGCTCGGTCTGGGTGTACATGCCCGGGCGCTTGCGCACCGGCTCCAGGCCACTCAGCACCTCGATGGACGAGGCATCGTACTGACTGCTCATACGGCTCCTGTCAAAAATGGGGAATGTAAGATCCCGGCAGTTTACATGCCGAGGTGGGCTGAATCGAGGGTTCCGGGTGTTGCGCCACGGTAGGCGGATCAGTCTCCTAGATCCCCCGCAAGCGAGGCGCTGATAGCGGCCGGCAGGGCATCCGTGCGCACACGATACGCCGGATGGTTGCAACCCATTGCCAACATTGCCCCCTGGCGGAACGAGGCCGCCATGGCCGGCTCGAATTCGAAGCGCAGAAAATGCACGGCGGAGGTCTTACTCGGATCGCTGCGTGACAGATCTTCGTCCGCAATAGCCCGCACCGGCGAGTGGCCCGCCACCTGCAGCCAGATTTGATGCTCAATGCCCACCAACGCTGCCAATGCCTCGCGACGCTGGAGCGAATCGGCATATTCCAGCATCAGGGTGGCCTTGAGGTTACCGCCACCGGGGATCAGCGGGTTGTAGATATCCAGCTCGGCCTGTATTTCATCCGCCGCGAAGATACGCTCGATACACAGCATCTCCTGCACCTGATACTGGATGGTGTGGCGGTCCTCAAAATGCAGGGAGGCGTTCTCGCCCAGCGCAATGCGGCGCAGACGCCTGTGGGCCATTAGTCGTTTGCGGAAAGCCGCACGCTGGGCGGCGTACTGTTCCAGGCTCAGTAGGTCTTCACGGGTCAGTTTTTTCATGGCGTACAGCGAAAGGGCGGCGGGCACCCTGCGGCAGGGTCGGCTCAATCGTCGAGGGCGTCCAGCGCCTTCTGAAAGCGGTTGGCATGGGAACGCTCGGCCTTGGCCAGGGTCTCAAACCAGTCGGCAATTTCATCAAAACCTTCGTCACGGGCAGTCTTTGCCATACCGGGGTACATGTCGGAATACTCATAGGTCTCGCCGGCGATAGCGGCCTTGAGATTATCACTGGTGCAGCCTATGGGCAGACCGGTAGCGGGGTCGCCCACCTCTTCAAGATACTCCAGATGACCGTGGGCATGGCCTGTTTCACCCTCGGCGGTAGAACGGAACACCGTAGCCACGTCGTTATAGCCCTCCACATCGGCCTTGGTGGCGAAGTAGAGATAGCGACGGTTGGCCTGTGATTCGCCGGCAAAGGCGTGTTTGAGATTATGCTCGGTCTTACTGCCTTTGAGCGCCATGAAAACTTCTCTCCTGTAGGAATTTTCCCAAAAGATTAGCCCGCTTCCCGCACAGATGAAAGCGGTAATTGAAACACATCCGTGTGACGCTTGCGGGAGGCAAAGGTAACGTAAGCCTCCAACACAATGGCCGCGCCAACCTCGCGACATTCCCCACACAAATCACCGTGGTAAATATAACGTGGTAAAGAAAAAGAGCAAAACCTTCGACTTTGAATCCGCCCTCGCCGAGCTGGAGACACTGGTGGATCGCATGGAGCAGGGGGAGACCAGCCTGGAGGCATCGCTGCAGGATTTCGAGCGCGGCATCGAGCTGACCCGTGCCTGTCAGACCGCCCTGCAGGAGGCCGAGCAGAAGGTGCAGATCCTGCTGGACAAGGATACCGAGGCGGTGGACTTCGAGCCGCAGGACCCGCAGGCCAAATCATGACCCTCTCGACATTACTGGACACTTACCAGGTCCGCACCGAGCAGGCCCTGCAACAGTGGCTACCCACGGCCCGGATTCTGCCCGGCCGCCTGCACGAGGCCATGCGCTACGCGGCGTTGGAGGGTGGCAAGCGTATCCGTCCGGCATTGGTCTTCATGACCGGCGTGGCCCTGGGCGCACCGCTGGCCCGTCTCGATGGCCCGGCCTGCGCGCTGGAGCTGATCCACGTCTACTCGCTGGTACACGACGACCTGCCCGCCATGGACGACGACGACCTGCGCCGTGGCAAGCCCACCACCC
>CAZTPE010000343.1:0-2845 GCA_964614545.1 uncultured Ectothiorhodospiraceae bacterium | reverse complement strand
CAGCAATCGAGATTTTATGAACGCAATGCAACAAGCCAAGATTCTGTGCGTCGTTGGTGCACGCCCCAATTTCATGAAAATCGCCCCCGTGATGGCGGCCCTGAAGGCCTCGTCACACCTGATGCCCTATCTCGTGCATACAGGCCAGCATTATGACGCGGCAATGAAGCACGCCTTCTTCGACCAGTTGGGTATTCCCGAACCCGATGAGGATCTGGAGGTGGGCTCTGGCAGTCATGCCGTGCAAACGGCAGAGATTATGCGTCGTTTTGAGCCGGTGCTCGATCGCGAACAGCCGGCGATGGTGCTGGTGGTGGGAGACGTCAATTCCACCATCGCCTGCGCTCTGGTGGCGACCAAGAAGGGTGTGCCGGTGGTGCACGTGGAGGCTGGCCTGCGCAGCAATGATCGCGCCATGCCCGAAGAGGTGAACCGTGTGCTCACGGATCAGATTTCAGACCTGTTGTTCACTACCGAACGAGAGGCTGAGCCCAATCTGGCTCGTGAGGGTGTCGATGGTGGGCGGGTACATTTTGTCGGCAACGTGATGATCGACACCTTGCGCGCGCAGCTGGAGAAGATGGTGCCGGCGGCAAAGACCTTCCATGACGTCGGTGCTGATGCCGCCTTCCAGTCCGGCGTCTATGGCCTGCTGACCCTGCATCGGCCTTCCAATGTTGATGACCCCGAGGTGCTGAATCGTCTGCTTACCACCCTGGCTGGACTGAGTGAACAACTGCCTCTGGTGTTTCCCGTGCACCCGCGCACCGAGGTAAAAATCCGTGAAGCCGGCCTGCATGGCCTGATCGATAGCCCGCGCATTCTCATACTCCCCCCGCAAGGCTATCTGCAGATGCTGGGTCTGATGGCTGAGGCCAAGCTGGTGCTGACGGACTCCGGTGGTATCCAGGAAGAGACCACGGCCCTGGGTGTGCCTTGCATCACCTTGCGTGAGAATACCGAACGCCCTATCACCGTGAATCAGGGAACCAATACCATCGTCGGCACCGATCCTGCACGCATTCGGGCGGCCTTCGATGAAGTGATGACCAGTGGCGGCAAGGCGGGCCGAGTACCCGAACTGTGGGATGGCTGTGCCGCCGAGCGCATTGTTGCCGTGCTGGAGTCCTGGCTGGCTAAACACCAGTAGTCGTTGTCAGGAACCGAGCTATCGAAATGCCTATTCGCAATGCCATGACCGTCGATGTCGAGGATTACTTCCAGGTTTCTGCCTTCGAGGGACACATAGATCGTGCTCAGTGGGATACCTTGCCCTGTCGTGTGGAGGTCAACACGGATCGTATTCTTGCCCTGTTTGAGACGGCGGGCGTAAAGGCTACTTTCTTTACTCTGGGCTGGGTCGCGGAGCGTTACCCGGCGTTGATCCAGCGCATTGTCGATGGTGGTCATGAACTGGCCAGTCACGGCTATTCCCATGTGCGGGTTACCCAGCAACAGCCAGCGGAGTTTCGTGCCGACGTGGAGAAGACGAAGAAGTTACTGGAGGATATGAGTGGTGTGGTGGTGAAGGGTTATCGCGCCGCCAGTTATTCCATTGGTGCCGACAATCTCTGGGCTCTGGATGAACTGGCCGAGGCCGGCTATCGTTATAGCTCCAGTATCTACCCTGTACGACATGATCTCTACGGCATGCCTGAGGCGCCGCGTTTCGCCTTTCGTCCTCGGGGTGAGGCGGGAATTCTCGAAGTGCCAATTACCACCCTGCGCCTTGGCAGCCGTAATCTGCCCTGCGGCGGTGGCGGTTTTTTTCGTCTTTATCCCTATGCAGTTTCCCGCTGGGCCCTGCGTCATGTCAACCAGAGAGAGGGACAGTCTGGTATGTTTTATTTTCACCCGTGGGAGATCGATGTCGGGCAGCCGCGTCAGGCAGGTCTCGGTATGAAGACGCGTTTTCGTCACTACCTCAACCTGGGCCGTATGGAGTCACGCCTGCGGGCCCTGCTGGATGATTTTAACTGGGACAGAATGGACCGGATTTTTCTTGACAAAAAGCTCGACAGGAAGACCACTGCATGACAGCGCAGAATGCACTGACCATTAGCGAGCTTGGCACGGCCGACCGCGAGCGATGGGATGCCTTTGTTGATTCGTGCGGTGAGGCCACCTTTTTCCACCGCACCGGCTGGCAGCGGGTGATTGAAGAGGTCTTCAATCACCGCACCTGGTTTCTCTACGCCGAGCGTAACGGACAGATCGAGGGCGTCCTGCCTCTGGCGCAGATCAAGAGCCGGTTGTTTGGTAATAACCTGATGTCCTTGCCGTTTTGTGTCTATGGTGGCGTGGCAGCAAGCAGTGAAGAGGCTGCTGATCTGCTGACTCGTGCTGCCCAGGATAAGGCGGAAACCCTGGGTGTGGATGCTCTGGAAATGCGTAATCGCTGCCGACGTCACTCCGGGTGGGCGCACAAGGATCTGTATGTCACCTTCCGCAAGGAAATCGATCCCGACCCGGAGCAGAATCTCAAGAATATCCCGCGCAAACAGCGCGCTATGGTACGCAAGGGTATCAAGGCAGGCCTTGAATCTGCCTGGGACGATGATACGGATCGCTTCTATAATGCCTACTCGCAGAGCGTGCATGCCCTGGGAACGCCGGTCTTTTCGCGCAAGCTATTCACGGTGTTACGGGATGAGTTTGGTGATGACTGCCGCATACTGACTATCACCAAGGATGGCCGCACCGTAGCCAGCGTGATGAACTTCTATTTCCGAGACGAGGTATTGCCTTATTATGGCGGGGGCACCTCCGAGGCCCGGGCCTTAAAAGGTAACGACTTTATGTACTGGGAATTAATGCGCCGCTCTGCAGAAGAGGGGATTCGCAT